>JBAYFK010000056.1:0-8441 GCA_041667225.1 Candidatus Omnitrophota bacterium | reverse complement strand
TTTCTTCTCCGTCCGAGAACCCGTCGTGGTCGGAATCAGCTACCAAAGGATCGGTCTCGAACGTGGCTTCATTAGCATCGGTCACACCGTCGCCGTCCGAATCTATACCGGCAGTTACAGGAGGAATATTCGCCGGATCGGACCATAAGCTGCCCAGGCGGACCTCTTCTCCATCGGAGAATCCGTCTGAATCGGAATCGGCGTCTTCCCAATCATAGAGGCCGTCGCCGTCTATATCTACCGAGCTTTCCATAAAGCGTTTTGCCGGAATGACAAGACGCGCGGCAAGTTCTTCTATGAACTGCTCTTTGGTCATGCCTGTAGTCACCACGACGCCGTCTATAAGAGCGACAAGGTCTTCATTCGTGCCGGCTATGGTCTTTAAAGCCGCTTTGAGGGTATCGGCGCTGCCGTAATCTGCAAGGGTGACGCTGCCTACTTTCTCGGTCACCACACTGAGCGCTGAAGAAGGCAGGAGCTTAACGATCAACGCGTCCGCAAAATCTGCGGCAGTCGTATATGATGCGGCAGGCATGCTCTCGATAGCCGCCAGAAGCTCTGCGTCAACACTCGCTATAGCCATCAGGGCCGTCTTAAGAGAATCGCTGGTAGTATACTCGGCTGAGAGATAATCGATCTCGGCGCCCATCAGGACGCTCAATAGCCCAGGAGTATGGGGCATGGTCTTAAGCAGATTTACGAACGCTGATACGAACTGGCGTTTTGTGGTCTGGGCAGTTATAGGTATGGTGTTGATCGCCGCAATGAGGGCCGCATCTGTACCTGCAAGGATCTTAAGCGATATTGCCAGAGAGGCAACCGACTTTTCAGAGATATTCACTATCCCGTCGGCATCGCTGTCCGTCCTCGAATTATTGAATTTATCTGCGGCGTTGGTGCCGTTACGCTCTTCGAGCAGATCGCTCTCACCATCACCGTCGGTATCCTTCGTCTTGACCGAGCCGGGCCTGTCTTCGGCATTCAGCCAGTCCAAACCGTTATTCACTTCGTAAGAGTCGCTGTATCCGTCACTGTCCGAATCTTCTGTAGAACCGGGCTTGTCTTCGTAATCAAGGGAACTCATCTTGTTCTCGTCTTCAAAAGCGTCGCTGTACGCATCGCCGTCTTTATCGGAGATGGCAGAACTTACGGTAACGACGCTATTAATGAGGTCCTGACAAACTATCATCACTGCGCCTGCGGTAACCAGCTTCGACTCTACAAGCGCTTTTGTGGCGTTACCGGTCACCCTCTTCGATATTCTCGTGATCTCAAGGGTCTTGGCATAGATCGCTTTCTGCTTATCGTTCAGTTCGGCGATCCTATTGCGCAGTTCAAGTATATCAAGGCCGGACAAGCTCTGAGAATCGGCCTGGATCTCTTGCTTTAGAGCGCTGATCTCGTTCAAAAGCGCCTGGGCATCGCTATCGGCCGTCGTTTCGGTCGGATAAGCGCCTTCGGACTTTGCGAGATAATTGTTCAGGCTTCCTATAAAGCCTTTTATCTTCGCCAGTTCCGTCTCTTTGGCTTCCAGCGCAGCGGCGATAGCTAAAGTAGATGCTGAAGTATTTATGTTGGCTTTTAACCTCTTAAGCTCAGCTATCGCGTTCTCCATCTCTTCTTTTGCGCCTAAAGCCTGTCCTATCATTCCCGTAAGCACGCCTTCCTCAGTCTGGTCAGGACGTATATTAAATACGATGCTGTTTACCGTGCCCTGGGCGTTCGTAACGAGCGTTACGGCTGAATCTGTACCGGTAGAGACCGTAGTCCTTATCCCCTGGCCCATCACCGTAGCCAGCGCGTCCGAGGTGATAAGGGCTTTGCCTTGATAGCGCAAAGTAAAATCGGAACGTGTCAAGGTCCTCTCTTCACCGCTTTCCAGAGTATAGGTAACTTCCGTATATGTAATATTGGTAATGAGGGCCAGCTTGACGGCTGCGCCGTCATTGACCAGCACCATTATGGGCTTGCCCGCTTTAAGCACCTGCTCCGCGCCCATGACGACAGGGATAAGATTTATATTGGTAAGCCTCATGAAATCGTGTACCGTCTTGGCAAATACTTTCAGGGATTCTGTAGTGGCCGTTGATTGTATATTACCGTTCACGATCTCTTCGGTGATGCATGCCAGCGACAGCCCTTCTCTTGTAAATCCTATACCCTTAAGAAGCGCGAGATCGCCTAAGATCTCCGAGTACGCTTTATTAACGTACGGCTTGTTCAACTCCAGATAATTCTCAAGGTTATTTATACCGGTAGCCGTAAGCGCGCCGGAGTTATTCTGCAATAGTCCTACTATAACAGGAGCGTATGTGATGTAATCGGTGCCTAGAGCCGCAAGTTCGTCATGCGAAGCCGGGTAAGAAGCATAAAGGGCAGCGGCGCCGGGTGCCTCATACAGCTGGCGTAAAGATGTGAGGAACGCTATCTCTTTATCAATTATAGACTGCTCTATATCGGTGATGTCAAAATCCTGGGCGGCGGCATATTTCTTGATCGCGGCAAGTATATCGGCCGGATCGCTGGAGGCATTGACATCAAGATCAAGGCTGGCGAGGAATTCCGCGGCATTGACAACGCTCATGAAATGATAGGTGCCGTCAGCATTAAGCATGACCACATCATTACCTGCAGCAAGGCTCGCCAAAGCAGTACCGGGCAGGCCGTAAGTATTAGTCTGCATCGCAGCGAGGCCCGCTATGGCCGCATCGGCAGCCGCCTGGAAATTGGCAAGGTCCTGTTCGGCCTTCGCTGAATTATCGAGCTGGTTCTCCGGATCCGTGCCGGCCGCTATCTCGTCATAGTCGCTCTCTCCGTCAGCATCAGTGTCGAAGCTCTTAAGATATCTGATAATATTACGTATGGAGTCTATATCCGATCCGTTGATCTCGCCGTTGAAATCGACGTCGACGAAATTACTTATGATATCGCTCATCCTTTCGATCTCTGCTTCGGTGATCTCGCCATCGCCGTTCAGGTCGACCCTGAAGGCCTCGGTAAGGAGCGTCTCGCTGTCTCCCACCGCTGAAAGGGCCCGGATGATGCCGTTGATCACCTGGATATCCTGGTAATCATATTTGCCGTCGGCGTTGATATCCGTTATCATATTCAGGCTGTTGGTAAGAAGCAGGGTATCCTTTTCATCCACGACACCGTCTTTATTGACATCCGCCCATATATTGAGCGTCGGGTCATAAAAGGCGCCCGTCCCGCCTACCTCGTAGCGGGTAACGCTCTTTATCCTTTCATTACCCTTAGGCCCTTCATAGTATGTGATGCTCTCGACCACATTCGTAAGGCCTGAGAAAGTGGTCACTTTTGTCAGCGCCCCGCTCCATGCGTTGTAGTCGTAGGTGCTCGTATTCTTTACGGTCGTACCGTCATTATTGAACGTCTTCATGGTCGTAATACGCTCTTCTTCGATAGTCCCCGTATAATATGTCTCGGAAGCCAGGTATTCGGTCTCATCGGTAAAGTAGATATACTTGTCTACTCTCGTCATCGGGTCAAAGAGCTCGATAGCGGCGGAGCCTGCCCTGTTATGATCGGCTCCATAGAAGAACTCTTCGCGGCTCGTAAGTGTGCCGTCCTTTTCCTCAACATCGACCTGGTAGATCTTTTCAAAATCGCGGGCGCCTTTAAAGATCGTCTTTCTCACCGGGTCTTCTTCTCCCTGGCTCACGATCTCGTATTCGGCGATCTGGATGAGCGGTATGTCGCTTGAGACCCCGCCGTAATCGCCTTCTACATCGTATATGAAGCGTTGTATGCGTTCCGCTACAAAATCGTTGCTCTGCGCGGAACCGAACGTATGCTCGTCCTTGCGATAGTAGAAATCCTGGTGATCCGGGTGGCTGATCTGGAAATCATCGGCGTATATAAGCTCTTCCGTAGCGGGTGAAGTATAATCGATGTCGGTCACCGTGAACTGCACGCGCTCATCGCCCTCAGGCCCTGAATAGCGGGAGTAGCTCTTAAGATTTCTTGTGTTCAGATCGAGAGAATCCCACGACTGGACAGTCCTTAGAGAATACTTAAGAGGGTCGTACCAATATTCGGAAACGGTCTCTATCGTGAAATCTGCATAATATTTGATGATCTGTTTTATGACGTCGACGCCGTCAAGATCCACATATTCGGCCAAAGATATGAAATTCTGGTACTTATCATAATGGCGGACCTCTTTCAGCGCTTCCGTAATGGAATCATACACATAATATGCCGTGCCTTGTTTATTGGTCCCGCCGTCCGGATAGTACATATCGACCGTCTCTATGCGCTCATATCCCTTCTCGCCGGAGTATATGCTCTTTGACCTGAGATTGAATTCATAACCGGCAGGAGTAGCCGCGTTAGTATTTACATTGACCAGTTCTTCGACGTAATCAAGGCGCTCGGCAACGTATGTGTAGTCGCTCTTACCGCCGACCGTAACGCCGTCGCGCATATAGTTGATGGTCTTCGTTATCCTCTCTTCGCCCGCTTTGCCGGTATATTCCATATCCATGGCCCGTCTGCGGATCGGGGTACCATCATCTTTATAATAGATCTTATCCTGTATCACCCTGTCGATGATGTATTTCTTATCCTCGTCATCAGGCACTGTCGCTGGTGTAAAATAGGCAAATGTCGTATAGGATGAGACGGCTTCAAGATAGCGGGAATAAGTAGGCGTAGCGGGATCGGTATAGAGATAATCACTTATACCGTCCAGTATGTACGCTCCGAGGGCGTCCTTTGTCCTGCGGTATGATATAGAATGCATGGTCAGTTCGTTAGTCTTATTGCCCCAGTAGAGCACAACGCCTTTAAGGTTATCGGCCGCGTCTTTCCTGACAACAAAATCTATATCGTACTTATTCCATGCCTTCTGTTTCGTATCTATCACGCCCGCATCGCTGTTATTCAGGTCTACGCTCGGATAGAGGCTGGCCAGGACCGCCTGGTCGGAAGCGCTTAGCGCGGTACCGATATCGTTAGCATTATAATAGTAGTACTGCTTATATTCTACGGTGATGCCGTCCCTCTTATAACCTTCCACGTAATCGATGACGACCTTATCCATCGGCTTAACGGTGAATATCGCCTCGTCATACATCGGGTCTGCTTTATAGTGCGTCTTAGCGACAAGTTTGCCGTCTTTAGCCTGCTTATGAAGTTCTGTAACGGAAACGACGCCTTTTGAGATCGTCTTTTCGCTGGGCAGGCCTTCATTTATGATACGTGTTACTCCTGTGTAAGTATAAAGTGTGTAATCCCCTTTATCATCGATCATATAATCGATGACCCTGTCTTCCGGCAGGTCGCTATTGATATCATCTATATAGAACGACTGGTTTATCACAACCGTCTCATTGGCAAGGTCTACCGTCTTAGTCTCTTTGAGCACGCTTATGTTCTTCGTAATACCGTGCTTCGAAACGATCGAATCTTCCCATGTATATTTGGTCTTTGTATCTTGAGGCGCCCCACCCTGCAATTCTCTGGGTGTAGATTCGCTCAAAACATAATCAAACAACACCTTTGTCGCATCATCCGAATTGTCATCGTCCTTATAATAGACCTTTGTCTTTTTGGTATCGTCTCCCACAGTATGATCAAGGACGCTTATCGTCCTGGTGTGCGGTTCTCCGGCAACGTCATAACTTACGCTCTTTCCGACCCAGTCATAAGTCGTGGTAATACGGGCAACGCCTCCCCTGGCGATATCCTCAAAGTCGTTATCCTGTTCGACCGATCCGATCACTCTGTCTTCATAGTATGTGCTGTTCGGGTCCTGCACGAAGGTGGTCTTGGAGCTCTTTGAATCATCCGCGATCGTAAAGCTCAATATCTTGTCCCATTTACCGGCGATAAGCTGATTGACCCATGTATAAGTCGTAGTGACCCTGTCCGGGCCGTCATTCGCGAGGTCAGCGGTAGTATTGTCCGATACCGTCTTTTCAATGATGCGCTCTTCCTCATCATTTGGATTAAGATTATCCTGGATGAAATGCGTCTCTGAGTGACGGGAATCGTCCTGAGATATCCTCTTAAGGGCCGAGCGGTTACCGAGCTGCTCATATTCATAGTCAGCTCTCACCCACAGAGGCCCTCCGTTGAATATGTCATCTTCGTCGTTCGCGGTACGCGTATAATCTATTACCCTGTCTTCCGGGTTCGCGCTGAATATGTCGTCCTTATAATATGTCTCGGTTGTATACGAACGGCCTGTTATCATCTGGTTTATGGTTATAGAACTCTCGATATACCCTCTCACATCATCATAATAAGCTGTGGTCGTATATTCGCATGTTGCGCCTACAAACCTTTCGCCGTAAGTCTGGGTAGTGGATATGATGCCCATGCTGTATGTGCTTAATGTCCTGAACGTCTCGGTCTTGGTACCGCACTTGTAAGCGCTGCCGCTAGTCACGCTCGTTACGGCATCTCCCCAAGCGTCGAATTCAGCGATAGTTGTCGTGTAATCGCTGCGCATGTCGGTCCTCTTCTCAGTAGAACCGCGGGTCATGGAACCGGTCGTATTGCCCCAATTGTCGAAGTGGCTGTCTATGACATATGCGCCGGTCTTAAGGGCGGCCTTTTCGGTAGCTCCGACCGTAACGCTCCTGCTGTTATAGCCATCGGTGAAGAATGTCCCTGTCTTATAGTCTCCGGTCTTTACGCCGCCGCTCTCCGACTGGCCCATAGTAACGGACGCGATCATATCTCCCCACTGATCGAACTTGAATTCAACATTCGCGTCTATCTGGCCGTCGTTATCAAGGTCGAGGAACGGCGCAGGCCGCTCTTCTCCGGCCGCCGGGTCAAATCCGCATATCGTCTTATACGTCCCGGAAAGATTGCTATCCATATCGAAACTCTTTCCTTCCGTATTCGAATAGAATGATATGCCAAGGTCGGCGTCATATTTGGTAACGCTCGTATACGTCGATTGTACGGACCCCTTAACCGCAGCGGTATGCCTGTACGATGCCCCGACCGTGGTATTTAATGTCTGTACTCCGCTGGTGAACTGCGCGTGCGTAACATAATCGCCGCTGATCTTTGACCCATTCTCCTTATACGATACTCCTTCGGTAAAGGAGTCTGTCATAATACCGTACTGATCGAAATGCACCCCGAGACTTTCCGTGGTATATACGCCGCCGAGCTCTTTTGCTGCGTCCGCGGTTATTGAATAGGATCTGCCTGAGGTCAATGAATATATCTGTGCGCCCGAATGCACTGTGTCAAAGTTCGATACGGTCGTATAGTCGCCCACTACCACATATGAGTCCGTAGCCTCTATGTATCTTGTCGTAGATCCGATCGTAACGGAATTATCCTGAGTGCCGTAAGAATCGCAGATGGTGGTCGTCCTGTAAGTGCCCGTCGTCCTGTTCTTTTTAAGAGAAACGCCGTCCGTTACCATCCTGGTCACAGTACCATACTCATCTATAATGGTCGCGTCGGTTGAATAACGGCCCGCTATATATTGAGTAGGATTGGGAATGGTAGCCGCATACCCGTAATTATCTCCATAAGTGGTCTGGGCTATGAGCACGCCGTATGCCGAGTGGAAGATAGATGATGTATTGTAGCTGCCTGTGGAAAGAGCGGGCATGTTAAAGTTGTAAGAAGCGCCTGATGTAACGCTCAAAGTCTGCTGTCCGTCCTCGCCGAATGTAGAGGTCGTAGCGAATGTGCCTATGATCACGGTCTGGCGCATCGAAGTTCCGGTCGTCACGGATTGACGGACCGTACCGTAACCGTCGATCGAGGTAGCGCCTGTCGTATATGTACCGGCTAGATACTGGAGGCCTAAACGGGTGTATGAATAGTTGAACCCGTTGGTGATCTGGCTTGTCATGACGCCGTACACCGCATGGAATATGGCAGATGTGCTGTATGTACCTACGAGCTCGGTCAAATGATTATAACTACTACCGACTGTGTTGCTTAAAGTTTGCTGGCCGTCCAGGCCGAAGATCGAGGTGGTTGAGTAAGTGCCGAGCACCAGTTCTCCAACAGTGCCTATATGCCGTCCGGACTTGCCGGTGGTCAGAGATTCTCTCACTGTGCCGTAGCCGTCAACTGAAGTGGAGCTCGTAGTATACGAGCCTGAGTTATAACGTCCGCCGACTGAGGTATATGAATAGCTTAAGCCCGTCGTCTTCTGGCTGGTCATAACGCCAAAGCTGGCGTTGTACAATGACTCAGTGGTATAAACGCCCGTGTCAAGCCCCATGAGGTTATTGGTCATACCGTAGGTATCGTTCGACAGCTGCTGGCCGTCAAGACCGAATGTCGCTATTGTGGTGTAGGAACCTACGCTGGCAATGCCTCTCAACGATTTTCCTAATGTCAGGGAGTCTCTCACGGTACCGTAGCCGTCTACTGAAGTAGCGTTGGTGGTATATTTACCGGAGATATATTGATTACCGTTAACATCATAGGAG
>JBAYFK010000055.1:0-8629 GCA_041667225.1 Candidatus Omnitrophota bacterium | reverse complement strand
TGCCTGCAAGTTTTGTATAATTAATGACGTAGAGCACTTCACATATCGCCTGAGCGTCTTCAACGGAAATATATTTCTCGATCGCCTTGCCGCCAAGAGCTACAAAACTGCGGTGCAGGGCTTCAGCCGGGCCGCGGACCGTCTTCCCGAGGAATTCAGACGGAAGCGCGTCATACGTAGTCTTTGTGGCTTTTCCGGCAGCATCATATTCATACGCGGTATATACTCTCGTCTCAGGCTTGTTCACATTAGGCCGCGTTATTTCACACGTAAGAAGGGCCCTGCCCTCTTCATCGTACGAGAAACAGATATATCCTTTACGTGCCACAAGATTTTCTCTTACATTGCGGACATAATCACCTTCGCTGTTGAGCAGCTGTCCCCTATCGTTGTATTGGCGGCGCTCCGTTACATACATATCGCCGCGCTCTGTCGGCATCGGGTCTGTAAGCTTGCTCTCAAGGCGGGCGACTAGCACCTCTTCACTCTTCACCTGTCCATTAGGCCAGAAAGACCTGCCTACATACAAACGGTCCGGAGTATCATAACGCACTCTGAACGATAAGACGGTTTGTCCTGTCGGCAGCTTATATATATAGGTAGCGGCTACCACTTCGTTCTTCCCGTTGACTTCAGTCTCTGTTACGCGCTGGCCCTTTTCTATGGTGATCGTATTCTCGCCAATCATGCCGCCGCCATCACCGTAGCGCATCGTAGGATTGACCGAGCCCGTGAAAGCCTCCTGTTTAGTACGGATAAATATAGGAGTTCCCGTGACCACACCGTTCTTTATCTCTATAGTTCCCGCTTTCACTATCAGGAAGTTCTTATTGTCCTCCTCAAGAGAAACGGCGGTCTTACCTCTCCACGCATAAGGAACTGCCTCACCATTTCCATAGGTTATATAACGGTATGTGCCTACATAGCCGATCCTTGCGTATTCTTTACCGGTATCGGTCAGGCGCGTCCCATCCGCCGAGGCCTTAACATCGGTACGTATGCCTATCTTTTTGCCGGTCTCTACGGAGAATACGTTCCAGAAATTGTCTGCGGCACGGGCATACTTTAATCCTGCGGGCACATCGTAGAATACACCTTCCTCGCCTTCGCGTTTTACAGGCGCGGCTTCGGGCGCTATTTCCAGTATGTGGGTCTTCGGCGTCTTATAATCTCTTTCGTACTGGGTGCTGATGTATTTACCCTTATTCGGTCCTTCAGTAACCAGACGCGGGCCGGTCTGGTAATTGGCTACATAATAAGCTGCGGTGAAAAAGTCCGGCGCCTTGCCGCCTTCTTTCTGAATATCGACTATTCTTTTCAAAAATGCCTGCCAGTCCGGGTTGCGGACCGTGGCATTGAATACACGATCGACCTCTAACTTATCCATATTGGAGACTGACCTGGGCATTAACTCGGCGGCCTTTTCACGCAAAGTTTTAGCTTCATCTGTCTTACCTTCTGCATCAAGTTTTACCGCCTGGTCCAGGAGGTCCTGTCTTCTAAGATCAAGGTCAGTGTATTCGAGGAGTATAGCTGTGAACTTCAACAGCCTGTCGGCTGCATATTTGTGCTGGGCGACCTTATAGTCGACGCGCATTGCCTGCTCGAGGGCCCGACGGGTACCTTCATCGCCTTTACTATCTCTCACCGTAGCAAGGCCGGCCGCAACACGCGCGCCATAAGGAGTATTAGCTATCTCTTCGGGCGTCATTGCGTCTATATCCCCGAAGAGCTCTGTAAGGACAGGCTTTAATTCTTTCAGCGTCGGGACCATGGAACGCAGCCTGTCCGGAGTTATATTCTGTGTGATAGTGAATAAATAGAATGCTTCGAACGAATCGCGGTCTACTCTCTGTGCGACGAGCTCAGTAACATCCTTAAGCCCTTTATATTCCCATTCGGGGAATACAGCTAGCACGGCTTCCAGATTCGCGAGAAGGCCCAAACCTATTTCCGACTCATTATGCCTGAAACCAAGGCTCGTCATGTGGCGCTGCACCTTCTGCAGCTCCATCCTGAGATCTTGATTGGCGGGATCGTTCTTGTGCCTGCCTAAAAGATCGAATATGTTAAAGTAATCCTCGGAGATCGACTTTCTGTCCTGCTCCAGCGTTCCTGAGCGCCCTAATGCCATGAGGTCCTCGATGGACTGCAAATGGTCTGCATACATCAATATCGACGAGATGCCGCGGAAGGCCTTTTCCATCTTCGCCGTCTCGCTGAAGGGCCGTGTATCGAACATGATCATTCCAAAAGAATCGGGCATCTTTACGCCATCCCGCTCCATCTGCAGGACTATCGGCAGCAGCTTATCGAGCCAATAGGCCACCCCTTCGAGGTGCGCCGCGGCCTGCTTCGAATTCATGCGATGTACGGAAGATATGTCTGCCCAGACGCTGTTCCATTCGTTAAGCGGAACTGCTTTTAAGAGTTCCTGCGCCCGCTTGGGATCGTGTTTGTTAAGGACGTCGAAAAGCGCCTTGACCTGCGGAGCTATAGCTGCTGGATCTACGATTGTGCGCGGTGTAGGAGCGATAGACCGCGCGTCTGTATAAAGATTCGGCCCCAAATAATCGCCATCAAGCCCCCATCCTTCGGTAGTAGTTTCCTCTCCGGTCGCTTCATTCTTGATCGTTATGTAATGGCCTATCTCTACACCGTTCTCATCAAGTTTCGAATATTTCAGCACGGTACGATATGTGGTCTTTCCGTCTACGGAAACCGGCGTTCTGGCGATCACAACAGGTTCTCCCGGCTTCGCTGCGGCCGGACCCTCAACTGCCGGAGCAACGGCGGGTTTAGCCGCCTTCTCTTCAGCAGGCGCTTTTTCCAGCATATGGGTCTTCGGCGTTTTGTAGTCTCTGTCATACTCGGTATTGATATACATTCCCTTATTCTCGCCCTCTTTCACAAGGCGCGGGCCGGTCTGATGATTGGCTACATAATACGCGGCGCTGAAGAAGTCGGGAGTCTTCCCGTTCTCTCTCTGGATATCGGCTATTCTCTTAAGGAATGCTCTCCAGTCCGAATTACGCACTGTGGCATTGAATACGCGGTCTATGGCGGCCTTGTCCATCTTTGAGATAGACCTAGGCTTAAGCGCTGCGGCTTGGCTTCGCAGCGCATTAGCCTCGTTCACCTTACCCTCTACATCAAGTTTTGCGGCCTGGTCCATCATGTCCTGTCTTCTAAGATCAAGGTCCGTATATTCAATAAGAGCTACAGTGAATTTAAACAGGCGGTCAGCAGTATATTTGTGCTGGGTTTTCTTAAGGTCGATGCGCATATTCTGGCGGATGATATCGCTCTCGCCATGCTCCCGGATAGTTTCGAGCTGTGAAGCAAGGATAACGCCGTACGGCGTCTTCGCAAATTCCTCCGGGGTCATCTTACTGATATCTCCGAACGCATCCGCAAGAACGTCTTTAAGCTCTTTCATCGCCGGGACCATTGCACTCAATCTCTCCGGCGTAATGTTCTGGGTAACTGTGAAGAAGTAAACTGAGTCGATCGCTTCGCTGTCGGACCGGCCGAGTATAGTTTCGCTCTGGCTTATTAAAGCCTTATATTCCCACTCGGGGAAGAGCTCCATGATAGATCCGGAATTGGCTGCAACGCCGATCCCCATCTCATCGTCTTTCGAATTAAATCCCATATCGATCATCCGCTGAACTATTTCCATTATTTCCAGGCGCAGTTTTACATCGTCGGACCTGTATTTGGTCAGATAGTCGAAGATGATGAAGTTGAACTGCGCCATTTCCTGGCGGTGTATTTCAACAGGTTTCTTGCTGCCTATCATCCTTGACCTTTCTACAAGCTGCAGGTGGTCCGCATACATCAATATGGACGGGAGCGAGGCATATGCTTCATTCATCCTGCTCGTCTCTTCGAAAGGAAGTGTATCGTACATGAACTTGCCGAACTGGTCTGGAAGCTTCACGCCTGACTTCTCCAGCGCCGCTACATACGGCATCATCGTATCGAGCCAGCGCGCTACACCTTCGAGGTGAGTTGTTGCGAGTTTGTTATCGAACCTGTGCACCGAACAGATCTCAGCCCATATTTCATTCCATCTCTCTGCGGGTACCGCTTTGAGAAGCGTTTCTGCGCGTTTCGGGTCATGTTTAGCGATCACATCGAGTATCTTCTTGACCTGAGGCGCTATCGCCTGCGGGTCAACAACACTGCGCGGTGTGGGAGCGGAATATCTGGCGTCCCTGATCGGGGCCTGTCTTGCGTAGAATATGATGAGTTCAGGCGAAATGGTCTCTTTCCCGGTAGCCTCATTCCTTGATGCCATGTAATAGCCGATCTCCGTGCCGTCCTTATCCATCTGCGGATACTTAAGTATGAGTTTATTGAACTTCTTGCCGTTCACGGGATCGAGAGGGATGCGGGCAACTACTGTAGGCTCGCCGTAATATATGCGAGAGATCTCTGTCTGCTTGCCGGCCGTGTCTACTTTGACATCTACATAGCCGCGGACCTTCTGGTTCGCGTCGAGCAAGTTGAATCTGTAGTACTCGTTCGGGTCGTTCGGCTGTCTGGCCAGCAACATCGCTTCGGAAGCCGTCAATCCCGCTCCGAGCTTAGCAGCTGCCGGCGCAGCGGTAGAAACAGGGGTTGCCGGTTCTCCACGGGGAGCTTCTGTAACTTCCGGCTCTTCTGTGACGGGCGCTTTTACTTCGGGCGCCATCAGCGGCTTCTCTTCCCTGGTCGGAACGACGGGCGCCTTCTCGACCACATGCGCCTTTATATTCTTGAATTCTCTATCGTAGATCGTGTTTATATACTTGCCTGCGTTGGGCCCTTCCTTTATCAGACGCGGGCCGGTCTGCCTGTTCGTCACATAATATAATGATTTGAAGAGGTCGGGCGTTAAGCCGTTCTCTCTCTGTATATCCACTACCTTCTGAAGGAACGCTTTCCAGTTGTCATTACGCAGTGTGGCTTCCAAAACTCTATCAAGAGCAGCCTGATCCATACTCGCTATAGATCTCGCGGTAAGGCCCTTCGCCTGCTCGCGTAATTTTTGCGCATCTTCAGAGCGCCCTTCTTTTTCGCTTTTTTCCGCCTGGTCCAAGAGGTCCTGTTTTCTGAGATCGAGATCCGTATTTTCGATGAGGACTACCGCCACTTTAAAATACCTGTCGATGGCTACGCGCGTACGCACAAGCGCTTCTTCACGGCCTATCTCGCTGTCGGCGCGCTTAAGCCATGACGACTCTTCTACGGAGAGAGGGCCCACTTTCGCGGTGAGCTCGGCCTTCTTCTGTATCAGGAAGTTGAGCCATGTCCCTTCAGGCATCCTGCTTAACGCTTCACGCGGGAAGTCAGTTACGCTAGCTATATCACCGAACATCTGGTCGGTCAGGGGCTTTATATCCTTTATCATCGTATCTCTAAGGAAGTTCAGTCTCTCTGAAGTAAGCTGCTGGAACGTCACATACGAATAGGCCAGGTCGAGTATGGGCCAATGACGCATATTATCTATGTCGAGATCTCTGACACCACTCAAGTCCGCTGCGAATTGCCTGATGGCCGCCCTTCTCTGGCGCACAGCTTCATCGTTCTGTCCGGTGCCGACGCGGTCGATATTTTCCTGAGTGACCGTATGCCAGCGCGCCGCGTCGCTCTCTATCTTGCCGCTGAGCGCGTCCCACGTATATGCCAGATGCGCCTTCATGAAGCGGGCAGCGTCTTCACTGGTGTAACCCGATTTACTTACAAGGTATTCTTCCATAGACTGCAGATAATCGGCCATGCCGAGGACTTTAAACAGGTTACGGTATTTTCCGTTCGCCGCGTCATTGATCCTGCCGCTTGAGTCCATCCTGGTGGTGCGGTAGAAGAAACTGCCGTAATAATCCGGTATATCGATCGTGCCGTATTTATCCATGACGAACGGCAGCCATTTTTCTATCATACCCGTCATGTGAGCGGCTGCTTCTTCTTTAGAAAGTCCGTGTACATTCATCAAATAGGCGAATACCCTGTTCCATTCGCTCTGCGGAATGATCTTAAGGGCCGCGTCTATATTCTGCGTAGGTTTCGCCGTTCCATAGTTCGTGCGAAGTGATTTCAGCAAATTGTCTACTGCCGGCGCAACGTCTTCCGGAGTGACCGTAGTCTGTATAGGCGCCAGTTTGATGGCAGGCCTCTCGGCCGCTGTAATTGCTTTCAGGCCTTGGGCGAGCGCAGCCTCTTCGGCGGACTTGGCCTGGGTGATATTCGATTCGAACGGAATACCGAGAGTCTTTAATGTCTCGAGGAATGACACGATGGTGTTCTGCTGGGCGTAGAATGCGCTCGTGTATTCCCTTCTAGCTTCGCTCTCTGCGTCTTCAGCCTGGCGGAGCCTGTCGTCCGTATACTCGCCGTTCTGCCATTTCTCTCTCACGATCCTGAGACTTTCGCGGGCAGAGATCCATGCTTCGAGCGCCTTTACTTTCGCTTCTTCCTGGTACTGCATCTTGTCATTCAATGAGAGGACGTAATTGCCAAGCCTCGTTCCGGCCATCTCCATCAGCTGCTTGGTCTTCTCCATATCAAGGTACGCGCGCGTATTAAGGGCCTGGCGTTCACCGCTATCATATATTGTCCATGTAAGCCTTGCAGAAGCGGAAGGCGGCGTAAAATTGATATTAATATTAAGTTCGGGAACAAAATGGTATATGAACCATCCGGTAGAATCGTATACGGCCTTATTGCCCTCTATCACGGCCTGGAGCTGTTTCAGCGCTGGGTGCGATCTCTTAAAGCTGTCCCAGACCATCTCGAACGACCGGTCGGTAACATTGCTAAGGTCTATAGGATGGAGCGCGCCGGATGCATCGACATACTGGAACTCTCCGTACTGCAACATCTTCGCCTTGATCGTAGATTCGAGAGTCCTTATGATCTTCTCCGCGCTCGCACGCTCTTCAAGTTTCCCGGCAAGCCTTCTCTGCAGCATGTAGACCCTATCCTGGGCTGCGCGGTCTCTCCATAGCGCCCTGGCCTGAGCGTAATCAATATCGGCTTTGAGGCGCTCTATCTCCTCGTTCAGCATTGAAAGGCGGAACTTAGCTTCTTCATAATTGGTCGCTACCGCGACAATGGCGTCCGAATCCGCAAGGCGCGCTTCAATGGCCTTCTGGCGCTGCTCGTCTTCACGCGCGCCGCGGGATATGAGCTCGGCATACGCCTCTCTCAAATTGACCCTGATAGTAGAGCCTGCTGTAATATCTACTTTTTCGCCTTCGGCCGATTTCTGTTCCTTCATCTGCTTGGCCATCTGCGCATTCTCCCTGATCTTATCTGGGATCTGCTCCATGTCGCCCATGGTCTGGTCGATCTCGGCTGTGTATCCTGCCTGGAATTCAGGCCTTATGGCGTACGCTCCGTTTGCGGGAACGAATACAAAATATTGGTTGAACGCGGCAAGGGTTGTAGCAATAAAGAGCGCATTTTTAGCGATGGCGGCGGCGTTCGTCTGCTGCGCCTTCGTAGTGTCGACTTTTGTATACTTGGCGCCTACAGAGAACCTGACCTGATCGGCGAGGTATTTCCATGCGCCCAGCTGTTCACGTTCCGCCTGCACATTAGCCGGCACAACGTCCGATACCCTGGCCATTTCGCCGCCTAAGTCTCCTACATTTTCAAAAATACCGAGCTCAATGGCTGAAAGCATATATTCCGTATACGCCCAGCGGATACCTTCTATGGATTCAAGAAGTTGCGAAGACGCCTGAGCGATATCATACTGGGTCGTACCGACCAACTTAGGCGTCTGGTATTCCATACGCTCACGCATGAGAGAGGCAAGGCGCTTCATCTTCGCGTCGTAATCCTCTACCTTCGCCATGAGTATATTGTAACGCTCGTTGAAAGTGGCTTCAGACTGTCTACGCGCCTCGAAGAGCCTTGAACGCTCCTGGGCAATGGCATTATCGGCCGCTTCTTTTGACTTTCCTTCCATCATGGCGCCGAGTATTCGGGACGGGTCTACGAGATCGTTGGTTGACAACGTAGCTGTCGTCGTCTTCTGCATTCCGTCCGTCGTCTTCGAATATGAGAGCGCTACCTGTAGAGTGAATGCCCTGCCGAGAAGCTCCATGCGCTGTAGACTATCGAGCTGCTTGGCCTTTAATTCAAGTATCTGCATCCTGCGCAGCGGTGTAGCCGGGCGGGAAGTAAGCTCTGCGAGCGTATCCAGAGATACCGTTTCAAAAGGCGTGCCCGTAAGTTCCGTTAAATAGCTCTTGGCGCGCGACTCGTATGTCCTGGCCTCTTCAAGCTTGGTCTCGGCGCGTTTCCAATTGTTCTCCGCGACAAGTAATTTGCTTGGCTCGATATTCTTCGTAGCTTTCGCTGCTTCGTACGCGCCCCGGGTCTGCGCTTCTATATCCTGCCAATGCTTCACCATCTCCTGGGTGCTGTACGCCTGTATATAAGCTTTCGGCAGCTCTACTGTCTGGAAATATTCCCTGTCGTTCAAGCGCTCAAGTTCCGCGATCCTCTCTTCAAGCCTCAGGTATTCGAGGAAATCGCTCCATCCGGCGCCTTTTACTTCAAAGGACCCTTCGATGCCCATCGTAGTGGACGCTTTCTGAAGATATCCGTTCAGTCCAAGCCTCGTCAACAT
>JBAYFK010000054.1:0-8715 GCA_041667225.1 Candidatus Omnitrophota bacterium | reverse complement strand
CTCCCAACGCTTTGGCGGCAACGAGCATTATTATGGCCGGCGCATATCCGCACATGGATATATCGAACTTTTCTATGACCTTGAATAGCTCGTCCTCATTCATGTTGAGCATAGCCTTTATCGCCGCGCTGTCTTTCTTATTGGCATCCTCTTGCGGTTCGTAGTGCGTCATGTCGCTGGAGGCGATTATCGTTACATCCTTCTCAAGCTTAAGATCTTTTATCGTTGAGGCCAGCGAATTGCCCAGTTTCTTATACGTGCTAAGGTCCGATTGAGAGATGACTATAGGAACGAATTTAAAAGAACCTTTATGCATGAATTGCAGGAACGGCAGCTGGACCTCTATCGAATGCTCGAATTGGTGCGCATCCTCGCTTTCCGTTATAAGGTCGGTACTCTTTTTTAAGGCCGATACGAGCGAGGTATCTATCTTTACTTCGCCAAGCGGCGTCTTCCATGAATCGCACGCGGTCACGCTGAACGGAAAGCCGAGGCCGGTATGATTAGGCCCCATGATTATATATGTGGATCTCGGTTTTATTGCCGACAGAACTTTGCCGGCGACAAGACCGGAACACGCGTATCCGGCGTGCGGAGATAATGCGCCTATTGCATCCGTCTTCTCTTGTGACATATCGACATAATCTTTGATATCGTTGCGAAGGGCCTTCTCTAAACCGGAATAAAATTGTCCGGCGACTGCAGGTTCGCGTATCATATGCCGAATAACCTCTCCAGATATTCCGCGCCTTTGCGAATATCTTCCGCGGTTGCCGGTTCGTGCGCTTCTATCACTTTTATGGTATCGGACTTAACGTATGGTTTTAGCGTATTAAAGTCGAATGTGCCCGAACCGGGGGCGTTATGGTCGTCTATGTAGCCGATTATATCATGCAGATGTATGCCTATCAAGCGATTTGCGAACTTGTCTAGGAAGTCCCTGTGCCGCGCAAGCCCCAGGCGTTCAAATGTTTCTGCGTGGCCGGTATCATGCCAATAAAAAAGGGTTCCCGGCTTGAACCGTTTAAAAAGCTCTTCGAATTCCTGGATGAGAGGCATCTCGCGGTGGTAGTAACGCGTCTCCAGCGCAATAGGTATGCCGGTCCTGATAGAATACGGTATCAGCTCTTCGAGGCTTTCTATGAGGCGTGCCAAGTGAGCGGCGCTTTTAGCAGCTCTTTCTTTTAGCATCTCGCTCTTTATCAAAGAAGCCTTTTCGCTATCGTCGAAAACCTGAGCTAGCTTGCGCGTCTTGTCGCGCATCTCTACCCTGCCGGCGTGTACTACGACGGCGCGAGCGTCAAGCCTCTTCGCGTAGTCGATGGTGTTGCGCGCGATTGACACGGCCCTTGCCCTGTCTTCCGGCTTGAGCGAAGAGAGTGAATAGTAATCGGGCGACGCGTCTTTAGGGGCTATGTCCGCCGGCAAGGGGCACATATTGTGCAGGCTTGAGACAGATATATCGCCGCTATCTTTCATTTTTATAATATCGTCAACGATCTTTTGGGTAAGCGAAAAACCGAGCTCTATAGTGTTAAAGCCCATTCTTTTGATCTCTTCGACGAGGCTGAATCCATCATTGTGGCGGGAGGCGTTCCAGGAGGTTGAAAGGCTGAACATCTGTTTACTCCGAGATGATGACGACATCGGCATAGCGTTCCAGGTCAAGATACTTTAAAGCTACCCTCTTCACGTCATCGGCTGTGACCTTCTCTATCTTGCCGACATATTCGAACATATTCTTCTGGCCGAGGCCGTACAATTCATCCAGGGCGCTTTGAGATGATACGAAATCGTTCGTCTGGAGGCTTATCTCGTATCTGGTCGAGAGCTCCCGCTTTGCGTGATCCAGTTCGTCCGCACTTATGGAGCGCTGGCGTATATTGTTCACTTCGTTTATCAGGGCTTTGCGTGTTTCGCTCATCAGGTCTTTTGTCGTCGCAACGTGCAGGACGAGATAACCCGTATCGAGCGCCAGCTTCTGGTCGCAGCCCAGCGCGTAAGCCAGAGGCGCCTTATCCCGCATATTCTCGAAAAGCCTTCCCGAATACCCCGAAAGTACCGAGCATAGGACGTCGAGGGCATAGCGGTCCTCATCATGAATGCCTACAGTTATAAAACCCATCAGAGCCAGGCTCTCTTCTTTTTTCATCTCTATAACTTTGCTCTTCAGTGTTTCGATCTTTACGGTTCGTTCTTGCGGCGTCACCACACCATTCGGAGCCATAGAGGCGAATGCAGCCCTGGCTTTTTCGACCACCCCATCCTTTTCAATATCACCGGAGATCGATATGACCATGTTATTAGCTCCGCAATGGGTTTTGTAAAAACCGATGAGGTCCGGCCGTTTCAGCGATGACAGAGTCGACTCTTCACCAAGATAGCGCATCCCGTATGGGCTATCACCGTACAATTCTTTGCGCAGTGTGTTTGAACCGTACCTGAATATATTGTCATCTTCATTCTTTATCATAGCCGATATTATGGACTTCTCCCTCTCCAGCTCTCGATCAGGGAATATCGGATCCGTCACGACATCTTTGAGCGTTTCGAGCGCGATATCGAGATCATCTTTCAAGATTGAGACGTTGAAACCAAAAGAATTGAAGCCGCTGAAAGCGTTCACATTCCCGCCCCTTGATTCGATCGTGCCTTTAATATCGGACTCGCTCTTTCTCGATGTGCCTTTCAGCATCATAGATGCGGTCAGGTTCGAAATGCCGTTGTTAGATGAGTTCTCGGCCGCAAGGCCGCCGGGAAAAGCTGCGGTTATGGATATGGTGGGAGTCGTTTTATCCTGCCGCACCAACAGCCGCACTCCATTCTGAAGGGTTACCTTTTCAATTACATTGTCAGGAGCTGCGGAAACAGCTGTTTTTTTGAGAGATCCGGGTGTGCCCATCGGCACTAAAGCGGAGACTGTCATATTGTCAGGCGATAGATACTCTCTCGCCACACGTTTAATGTCATCTTTTGTGACAGACTGTATACCATCAACATAACTGCGCATAAAATCGTAGTTCCCCGTCATGATCTCGTTCTCGCCCATCTGATACGCTTGTTCCCCTACCGTCTCTTGAGAAAAGATATAATCACTTAATACCATCCGTTTCGCGGTATCCAGCTCTTCATCTTTTATGGGGTCACGATAAATGTCCGATATTCCATCCAAAATGGCTTTTTCCGCGCTTGCGATATTGTTCGTATCCAATATGGAAGTCACGACAAAAAGGCCCGGGTATCGAGGAGTATAATTCCAGGAAGAGATAGAGTAAACGAGCCTTTTGTTCTTTAATAAATTTTCATTAAGGCGGGAATTGTTACCTCTGCCCAGGATCATCGATAGCACATCCATGGCGAAAAGGTCTTTATTCAATACGCTGGTTGAGTGGAAAGCTAAGGCAAGGTATGAAAGATTTGTCTCTATCTCTTCTTCCGCGCGGCGTGTCCCTATCTGCTGCGGTTCCGGCTCGACTATGTCCGGGGAGAAGTTTGAGCGCCTGAAGTCCTTGAACTCGTTCTCGATGAGACCGGCGGCTTCACGCGCCGATACTCTGCCCGCCACCGATACCACTATCCTGTTCGGAACATACATCCTGTTATAATATTTTATCAGGTCTTCCCTGGTTAAGGCCCTGAAAGCGTCTTCGTAGCCGATGGGAGGATAACGGTATGGATGCGCTAAATAAGCTGTGCGATAAAGCTGACGTATGAGGCGGCTTTGAGGATCGTCGGCGTTAAGCTTTATCTCTTTTAATATCACTTCCCTCTCTTTGTCGAACTCTTTCTTATCGAAAGCGGCGTTCAATAGAAGGTCTTTAAGTACCGCAAGGGCTTTTGGGGCATATTGCGAAGGGACCGTGATATAATAGCTTGTCAGGTCTAAAGACGTAGACCCGTTCATAAAGCCGCCGTAGGACTTTATCTCCCGCTCTACATCTCCGGGCTTCCTGGTCTTTGTACCTTTAAAGAGCATATGTTCGACAAAATGGGATATGCCGCTGCCAAGATATTCACCCTCAAGGCTTGACCCGGCCTTTATCTTTATATCTATAGTCACCAGGTCCCGGTCCGGGGATTCCTTTATCAAAAGAATGAGGCCGTTCTCAAGAACTTTCTTGTAAACGGCCTCACTTGGTAAATCTATCTTTTTTACTGAAGATACTGTTTCCGATACCGACGAACCGCAGATAAGAGATAATATTACTGCGATCATACACGCTGTAAATGATCTTCTTATGTCCGCGATCACATCATCTTTCTTTTCCGACGCTTTCGCTCGCTCGGTTTCTCGTAATGCTTTCTAGCCTTCAGTGTCTTAAGTATGCCTTCGCGCTCTATCTTCTTTTTGAAGCGCCTTAGCGCCCTCTCCAAGGGTTCATTTTCGCCAACGCTGACCCTAGACATTTTTTATCTCACCCCTTCTTTCGTCATTTATAATCAAAATGTTGTATATAGTTTATCAGGGGAAAGCGATTTTGTCAAGCCCGGCTTATAATGATACCTTTGGAAGCTTTTTCAGCGCTTCTTTTATCTTTTCTTCAGGATGTTCGTAGTCCTGGAGCCTTCCTTCAAGATATGCGTCATAAGCGCCCAGGTCAAAATGGCCGTGCCCGCTATAATTGAAGACGATACACTTACCTTCGTTCTTCTTCGCCTCATCTATTACCGTTCTTATGGCATGAGCAGTCTCAGGTGCGGGCAGAAAACCCTCCGTTCTGGCAAATAGCAATGCCGCTTCAAATACCGGGTTTTGGTAGCACGCCTTGGTCTCGATAAGCCCGCTTTTTACGAGAGAGCTGAGCATGGGCGCCGCGCCATGGTATCTCAATCCGCCTGCGTGGATAGCAACAGGCATAAAACTGCTTCCGAGCGTATACATCATGACTAGCGGCGTAAGGCCGGCGGTATCGCCGTAATCGTATGCGTATGCGCCTTTAGTGAGCGTTGGACACGCAGCCGGCTCTACGGCTATCATGCGTATATCCTTACCTTTAAGCTTATCCGGTATAAACGGGATACAGAATCCGGCAAAGTTGCTCCCTCCTCCTACGCATCCTACAAGGACTTCGGGCTTTTCGTCTATCATCTGAAGCTGCTTTTGCGTTTCTAACCCTATTACGGTCTGGTGCAGAAGAACATGATTTAACACGCTTCCCAGCGCGTATTTAGCGTCGTCGTGCGATGCGGCATCTTCTACTGCTTCAGAGATAGCGCCCCCGAGGCTGCCCGGAGAATCCGGGTTTTCAGCAAGCATCGCCCTCCCCGATTTTGTAAGGTTCGTCGGTGACGGAAATACTTCTCCTCCCCACACATGCATCAAAGATTTGCGGTACGGTTTTTGGTTATAACTTGCCTTGACCATGTAGACCGTGCACTTCAAACCCATTATGTTACAAGCGAATGATAGAGCTGAACCCCACTGGCCTGCGCCGGTTTCTGTACAGAGCCTCTTGACGCCTTCCTTTTTATTGTAGTAAGCCTGCGCGATAGCTGTATTCAATTTATGGCTGCCTGCCGGGCTGACACTCTCGTTCTTAAAATATATGCGCGAGTTGGTCTTTAAAGCCTTTTCCAGTCTTACCGCCCTTTGAAGGGGCGTCGGCCTCCAGATTTTATAGATCTCCAGCACCTCGTCCGGTATATCGATCCAGCGGTCCTGGGACATCTCCTGCATGATGAGTGACATTGGGAATATGGGAGCCAGGTCTTTCGGGCCGAGCGGTTTATTTGTGACAGGATTGAGCGGAGGAGGCGTAGGGTCCGGCATATCAGGCGCCACGTTATACCACTTTTTAGGGATGTCTTTTATCGGGAGGATTACTCTCTCATTATCCATACTAAACTACTCCTTTCGTTATTACTGCCTTGCATTAATAAGCGCTTTCGGTGTTATCATCGTCTTTATAGATCTTTTTCCAGAATTCACCGCACTTTAGAGGCGTTGCATAAGAGCTCTTTGCGTGATAATAAACATCATTATCCGACGAAACGACCCTGAGGTTCCTGCGCTGTTTTTCAGGGATGCCGTCTATGTAACGTTTGATGTATCCGTCCGCGTTCCTGGTCGGTACGATCTTAAGCTTTGGAGAATTTTTGTAGTCGATTTCAAGATACTCATGCTTACTGTCAAAGACGAGCACTATCGGATCATTGTGCTGCTTCTGGAAACTCTGAAGATGGGCTATCAGAGTTCTTGCTCCGGCCAGATGGTCTACAGAGTCTTCCCTTATCCTCGAGCTCCTATCGCGTAAAAAATTCCAGCCGTCAATTATTATTGGCATCTTGCGTTTTCGAAATAACTTCCTGGTCTATGGTATTCGCGCCGTGATTTTTCGCGGAATACATCAGTACGCTCGCCTTTTTTATTATCTCTTCCACCGATTCCGGAGCGTTCAGGAACGTCGCGACGCCGAAGCTGAATGTAACCGGCCAGTCGTTCTTCTTCATGAGGTCGAGCAGTTCATATCTGAGCCTTGAGAATACAAGTTGTGAGGGTTCGGCGCCGGTTTCGGGTAAAAGGATGGCGAACTCATCGCCTCCGAACCTCGACACCAGGTCTACGTCGCGCACGTGGCTCTTCATCTCCTGTGCGACGACATTCAGGAGAGAGTCGCCCGCGCTGTGTCCGTAGCGGTAATTTATTATTTTGAAGTTATCGATATCTACATACGCAACTGTGAACGGGTGGTTATAGCGCCGCGACCTGTGTATCTCGATCCCAGCCAGGTCATAAAAAGCTCTTCTGTTAGCCACGCCCGTAAGCGAATCGGTCTTGGTCATGTTCTGTTCGCTGGCTCTGGTATTTCTCAAGGCAGAGATGTTATATGAAATGATAAGAAATAATCCAAGCATTGCGGCGATGTTCCAGTATGTCGACGCTGAAGCGGCATACCCGGGAACAGATAGAGCGTCGTGAAAGGACAGCGCTGCAGTATTGATCACGGACAATACAATACCGGCCCGTGGCCCTATGAACCACGAAGCAATTATGAGCGACGGGATATACAACGTCGGAGTGAAGAACCCCGGGCCTATTGCAAGTCCGATCGTGTACGCCAGCGCAGCGCTTGCCACGCTTAGCGCTGCCAGGAACAGCTTTGATCTCTTTTCGAGATATAGCACTAGATCCATTACATGCTCCTTTCGCTTACACCGCAAAGCTCCTTGCGGCAGTTATCTTTAATGATCTTTTCCAGCTGATCGCCTTGTATCATACCTAATTCTTTCAAGATCTCACCAAAAAGGACGCCCCTTCTCCAATGCGCCGTAAGGGCTTCGTCAAGTTTCTCCGGCGAGACTATCTTCTTTTCAAGAAGTATCTGTCCAAGAGGTTTGTAGGACGGTTCTGCAGCGGCAGGACGGTCGTAAACGGTAGGAGTGGATGATTCTATGGACTTTCCGTTCCTCCTGTCTTCCATGAACTTGCTGCCCGTAAAAGTCTTAAGAAATCTTTTTACTTCGGCCACTTTCTCGTTCACCTCAATAATATTCTTAAAATCCGCCGATCCTTTTCTGCTTACCACGGCCATAGAGATGCTCATGAGCGGCACATTCTTTATCTTATGGGTCCTGTCCCTGGCAGTTATATATCCGTTCTTCCTGTCCTCGGCATTATAATGAAAAGGCATGATGCGGTCGAAGGAGAGTATGAAATTATGGCATATGGATTTGAATTTATCGGGCGTAGTTATAAAAACGAAATCGTCTCCGCCTATATGCCCCATAAAATCGTCTTTATTGCCGAAATTCCTGATGACCGTATAGAGTATGTATGCCGACTGCATGATGGCCCTGTCGCCCTTCAGGTAGCCGTAGACGTCATTAAAATATTTGAAATTATCTATATCGAGATATCCAAAAGAAAAATTTTCGCCTTTTTTGATCCTGTCTTTCAAGACCTCTTCGATGTTGCGGCTTCCGGGCAATCCGGTCAGAGGGCTGGCGTAAAAACTGTATTGTGAGCGCCTCATTGCCATCTCGACCCTTACGCGCAGGTCCAGAGGGTCCGGCGGTTTGATGAGGTAATCGTCGATCCCCTGCTTGAGGTTAAGGAGCTGCGTCCTCAGCTGTCTCTTATTTATAAGGGCGATGACAGGAATGAAGGCTGTTATAAAATCGTCTTTGAAAAGGCGGCACATCTCGAGGTGTATTTTGTTGGCGGAGTGAATATCGACTACGATTACATCCGGGGATAACTTCTTGATGGGGGTTATGTCATGAACAAGCGAGTCCAGCATGTAGACTTCGTATCCCCATCCGTCAAAACAGAAGTTGAGGACCTCCCTCAGGCTTTTGTCCGACGAAATGATGAGTATCTTCTTTATCTTATCCATTGCCTCTCTACTTGCCCAGCCTTGTCTTATTTTCGAGGTAAAGTTCTTCTCCGAGTATCTTTTTAGCCAGAGCGTCTTTATCGACGCCCTCCTGTTCCCAATCGTATTCCATGACTATGAGAGTTTTTAAGACAGCTGCAACGGGTTCTTTCATAAGGTCCGGATGCGCTTTGTAGAACGCGTCTATTCTGGCCGAATAGAATTTAGGGCTTTTTTTGATTATGATGCCGCGCTCGCCGCCTGTTCGGATGGAAGTAGTTATCGATTTTACTCTAGCGGCCTTATTAAGTTTGAACCATTCATTACCCGTGAACTGGACCGGCTTGCTTGCGGCCTGCGCCCACACGGAAGAAGCGGCCAGGCAGAAGCATATCGTTAG
>JBAYFK010000053.1:0-8758 GCA_041667225.1 Candidatus Omnitrophota bacterium | reverse complement strand
CCGAGACGCGAAAGATCCCTATCTTTGAAGGTAGAGAGGTGGTGCGCGTAGTCACTGCCATGAGGGATATCACTGATCGTAAACGCGCTGAAAAAGAGCGCGAGATACTGAATAATGAGATAATAAAAACGAACAAGCGTCTTAAGCAGCTTGCCCTCAAGGACCCTCATACCGGCCTTTATAACCACCGTTATCTTGGTGAAGTTATAGAAGCGGAATTCGACCGCGCACGCAGATACGCTCATCCTATATCCGTCATAATGATCGATATAGACTATTTTAAATCTATAAACGACCTGTACGGACATGAGTTCGGGGACCTTGTCTTGAAACAATTCGCGGTCCAGCTGAAGAGCATGGTGCGCAGATATGATATCGTAGTCCGGTACGGCGGTGAAGAATTCGTGATAATATCCGCGGGCACTAATAAGCATAAGGCGTTCGTCCAGGCGCAGAGGCTCTTGGACGCGATCGGGCTGTATAATTTCGGGAATAAAAAGCATAGCGTCAAACTTAAGCTCAGCATCTCTGTCGCATCCTACCCTGATGATAATATCGCCAAGGGTATGGATATGATCAATCTCGCGGACAAGATACTCGATAAGGTCAAGGAGGAGGGCGGGAACAGGGTATATTCTTTCTCCGATATAAAGAGAAAAAAATCGACGGATCCGCGCAGGCCCGAAGAGAAACCGCCCGACGAGGTGAAGTTCCTGAAAGACAGGATAGTCAAGCTTACCAAGCGCGGCAACCAGAGCGTCATAGAGGCCATATTCGCGTTCGCCAAGACCATCGAGTTAAAAGACCATTATACGGGCGAGCACGTAGAGAAGACCGTCCGCTACGCCACAGATATCGCCTCCGCCCTCGGCCTCCCGAAAGAAGAGGTGGAATCGATAAGGCAGGCGGCCGCCCTGCACGATCTCGGTAAGATCGGCATAAGAGAGAACATCCTCCTCAAAGCGTCAAAACTTACGCGCGAAGAGTTCGAAGAGATAAAGAAACATCCTCAGATCGGGGCAGATGTAATAAGGCCCATACAGTTCATGCACGATATAATCCCGCTCATTCTTTACCATCATGAAAGATGGGACGGTAAGGGCTACCCGGCGGGGCTGAAGGGTGAAGAGATACCGATCGGCGCGCGCATCATATCTATAGCCGATGCCTATCACGCCTTAAGTTCGGACCGTCCGTATCGTAAAGCCTATTCCAAAGAAGAGGCTAGAAAGATCATTAAGGAAGGCACCGGCACTCAATTCGATCCGAAGATCACAGGCATATTTTTGAAGCTTATCAAAAACGAGAAATAGGAAGGCCACGCAGGAAATAGCCATGAAGGATGAAGAAGACCCCGGGAAAGAGACAGTATCCCCCCTTACAGAAAATAATAACATAGAAAAAAGCAATGATGCTGATGGAGCCCTTGCGGCTTCGGAGGCGAATTACCGCGCGATATTCGATGCGGCCAATGACGCTATCTTTATCCTCGATACCGAAACGTTCAATGTGGTCGACGTGAATCGTAAAGGATGCGAGATGTTCTGTTATTCCAGGAATGAGATAGAATGCATTGGCATGGAGGCGCTGGGCGCGGGAGAAGCGGTGAACCTGAAAAATGATATCCAGGAACGGGTGAACAGGGTATCGCGCGGCGAACCGCAGATATTCGAATGGCTGGCTAAAGACAAGGCCGGAAGGAATTTCTGGGCTGAAATAAACCTGAAAAGGGCGGTGGTCGGAGGTAAGTACCGTCTCCTGGCTATCATACGGGACATAAATGAACGCAAGGATGCCGAGCGGCGACTCGAGGCGCTGAATGTCGAGCTATCAAGATCCAATCGCAGGCTTAAGCACCTGTCTTTGCTGGATCCTCATACGGGACTTTATAATTTTCGCTATCTCGGAGAGTCTGTAGAGGCGGAATTCGAAAAAGCCAGGAGGCAGGCCTCGCCGGTATCGGCGATCATGTTCGACATAGACTATTTCAAATCGATAAACGATGTATACGGCCACCAGTTCGGCGATCTGGTATTGAAACAGCTGGCCAGGCAGATCAAGGCCATCGTAAGGCGGTATGATATCGTAATAAGGTTCGGCGGGGAAGAGTTCATCATCTTATCTCCGGGGACGTCCAAGGCAGGAGCCGTCTTACTTGCAAATAGACTGCTGGGTAAGATAAACGGATATAGTTTCGGGTCAGGAGAACATAAAGTAAAGATAGAAATGAGCATGGCCGTTGCTTCATATCCGGAGGATGCGGGCATAATCAAAGGTATGGACCTTATCAATATCGCCGACAGGGTACTCAATAAGGTGAAGGAGAGCGGCGGGAATAAGGTATATTCCTTAGATGATATTAACAGGAGGGCTCAAGGTTCGTTCAGCGGCGGTGTAGATAATGATGAGGTCAGATACATTAAGGATAAGATAGAGAAGCAGGCCAGGCGCAGCAACCAGAACCTTGTCCAGGAGATGTTCGCGTTCGCTAGAACCGTAGGTTCAAAAGACCGCTACGAGCATGGGCATACCGAAAAACTTCTACGTTCGGTCTCGGATCTTTCCGGCGCGCTTGGGTTATCGGACGTCCAGTCCGAGCAGGTGATGAAGGCGGCGGCTCTCTATGACCTGGGAAAGATAGGTATCAGCTGGAAGACGCTCCAAAAACGCTCGAAACTCACAAGGGAAGAATTTAATGAGGTCAAGAAGCACCCGCAGATAGGAGCGGATATAATAAGCCCTATACAGTCGATGCGCGATATAGTGCCAATAGTACTTTATCATCATGAAAGATGGGACGGAAAGGGTTACCCCGCCGGATTGAAGGCCGAAGAGATACCTCTTGGCGCGCGTATCATATCATTAGTGGATGCATATCATGCCCTTGGGTCGGACAGGCCTTACCGCAAGGCTTATCCGCGCGATAAGGTCCTGAAGATAATAAAGAACGGATCCGGCACGTGCTTCGACCCGAAAGTGACAAAAGCTTTCATCAGTGTCTCGAAGTATAAAAAATAGAGAACTTTCACATAGAGGGGCGCATGGACGACCCATATAATAATTCGCCTGAACGCAGATTGGCCGAGGAAGCCCTGCGTGAAAGCGAAGAAAAATACAGGTCCCTGATAGAGAATATCAATATAGGGGTCTACAGGAATACGGCCGACCCTAAAGGCAGGTTCTTGCAGGCAAATAACGCCTATGCCAAGATGCTTGGTTATAGTAATACCGATGAGTTTATGGCCCTTCCTGTATCGAGCCATTATCAGAACCCGGCAGACAGAAAGGCGTTCATCGAAGAGATAAAACGGAACGGTTTTGTTCAATCCATGGAAGTGCTCCTGAAAAAGAAAGACGGCACCCCGTTGATAGTATCCGTTTCCGCCAGGGCGCAGCATGACGAGAAAGGTAATATAAAGTGGATAGACGGCGTGATAGAGGATATCACGGAGCGCAAGCGCATGGAGAACGAGCTCATCAAATACAGGGACCATCTCGAAGAGCTGGTAGAAGAGCGCACCTCCGAGCTGAAAGCCGTGAATGAAAAACTCCATACTGAGATAATCTCCCGAGAGAAGAGCGAGCTTGCGCTGCGTGAAAGTACGAAGAGCTATTGGAGCCTTTTCGAAGAGTCTCCGGTCAACATGTTCATAGAGGACCACTCCGAAGTAAAGGATTATATCGACAGCCTGCCGTGCAAGAACGGAGCAGAGCTCAGGATATATTTCAATGACTATCCTGAGGCCGTCAGGAAATGCGCCTCGTTCATAAAGATAGCGGATATGAACAAGAGGGCTCTCCTGCTCTTCAGCGCCCGTTCGAAGAAAGACCTCAAAGAAGGGTTCGACAGGACATTCACCCCCGAGACTTACGAGATCCTGGCTGAATGGATCGTTGCGTTCAAAGACGGCTCGAGCACTTTCAAAGGAGAGGCCAGCATTCATACGCTCACCGGAGAAAAAAGGCATACCGTCATCAGGGCGTCTATCGTTCCCGGATATGAAAGCGGCTGGTCCAAGGTACTCGTATCTCTTATAGATATTACAGAACGCAAAGCGACCGAAGAGGCGCTGGCGATATCGGAAGCGAATTATAGGGCGATATTCGATACGGCGAACGACGGCATCTTCGTCTTCGACATAAAGACCGGAGCCATGATCGACGTGAACCGCAGAGGCTGCGAGATGTACTGCTATTCCAAAGAGGAGATGCTCTCGACCAGCCTTTCGGACCTTAGCGCGGGCGAGAGCCCTTATACCCGTGAGGACGCCGTCATCTGGGTAAAGAAAGCCGCTGCCGGAGAACCTCAGTTCGTCGAGTGGCTGTCGAAGGATAAGGCAGGCCATCTTTTCTGGGTAGAGATAAACTTGAGGCGCGCCATAATAGGATCAAAGTACAGCCTGCTTGCCATAGTGCGCGATATTACCGAGCGTAAGTGCGCGGAGGGAAGGCTGGAAAAGATCAATAAGACATTCCTGAATTTTGGGACCGATACTATAGAGAATATCAACCGTCTTACGGCTCTCTTGGGAGACCTGTTAGGGGCGGACTGCGCTTTGTATAACCGCCTTGAAGAAGGTAAGCTGTTTTCGTGCGGTATCTGGAATGTCCCGCCGGGATTCAAGACGGTCGATAAAGCCGACGGCCATATCTGTTTCAACGTGATAAAGAACGCGCGTGACGATATAGTGGTCATACGCAATCTACCGTCTACGAAATACGCCAGGACCGATCCGAATGTAAAACATTATAAGCTGGAGACATATTTAGGTTACGGCGTAAAATTCGGCAGCTCGTATGTAGGCTCTTTGTGCGCGCTCTACAAACGCGATTTTGTCCCCAGCGAAGAAGACAAAAGGGTGATGGGCGTCATCGCCTCAGCTATAGGCATAGAAGAGGAGCGCATGGCCGCCGAGAAGAAGATCATGGCGCTGAATAAAGAGCTTATCAGGTCTAACAATATGCTTAAACAGCTGGCCATCAGGGATTCGCATACCGGGCTTTACGGCCATCGATATCTGCAAGAAGCGATCGAATCGGAATTTACCCGCGCTAAAAAACAATCCTCGCCGCTCTCGGTAATAATGCTCGATATAGACTTTTTCAAAACTATCAATGACGTTTATGGGCACCAGTTCGGCGACATGATATTGAGACAGTTCGCCGTTCAGCTGAAAAAGCACGTGCATATATACGATATTGCCATACGTTCCGGAGGGGAAGAGTTCATCGTCATATCCCCGGGCGTCGATATTCAACAGGCCAAGGTTTTGGCAAAAGAACTGCTGCATAAACTGAATGCCCATAGCTTCGGCAACAAGAAACACCATGTGAAGATAATGCTGAGCGCGGCTGTTGTATCTTATCCGGCCGACAAGGCATCTAAAGGTATGGACCTCATAAAGCTGGCAGATTTGATACTGAACAGGGTCAAAGAAGAGGGGGGTAACAATGTATACACCTCCTTAGAAGCGAAGAAGAGGCCGGTTAAAGTTAAAGTCAGCAAAACATCCCGCACTAAGCGTATTCCGCGAAAGATATCCGCAAAAAGGCGTTAATAATATATTGACACAATCCCGTCGCCAATATATAATCAATCCAATATTATTATACTATTTAATGATCTATTATATAGAGGGGCCGCTATATGCAGGAACACATTGAAGATAATGAATTGATAAAGCAGCGCAAGATTAAGCTGGAAGCTATAACTTCAAGCGGCGCATGCGCTTATGGAGAAAAATTTGATATATCATCGAGCATAAAAGCGCTGAAAGAGAACTTCCAGGAAGGAGCCTCCGCGGTAATTGCCGGACGCATAATGGCATGCCGCGAGCACGGTAAATCACGTTTTTATGACCTTAAGGATTCCTCGGGAAGGATGCAGCTATATGTGCAGAAGGATATAGTGGGGCAGGAGACCTTCGAATTCCTGAACAACCTGGATATAGGCGATCACATAGGAGCCGGCGGAGAGACGTTTAAGACTCGGACCGGTGAGCCGACGCTTAAGGTAACTTCAATAAAGATACTATCAAAATCACTGCGTCCGCTGCCTGAAAAATGGCACGGCCTTACGGATGTGGAGACGAGATACCGCCAGCGTTATGTAGACCTTGTCATGAACGACGATGTCAAAGCCGTATTCGTCGCGCGGTCCAGGATCGTGAGCGAGATAAGAAAATTCCTCGACGAAAAAGGGTTCATAGAGGTCGAGACGCCGATGATGCAATCGATAGCGGGCGGAGCGGCCGGTAAGCCTTTTAAGACCCATCACGAGGCTTTGGGCATAGACCTGTATTTGAGGATAGCCCCCGAGCTTTATCTGAAGAGGCTTCTCGTGGGCGGGATGGACCGTGTATACGAGGTGAACCGGAACTTCAGGAATGAAGGTATATCTACAAGACATAACCCGGAATTCACTATGCTAGAGGTGTACCAGGCGTACTCGGATTGCGCGGGTATGATGAAATTGACCGAGGATATGATAACGGGCCTTGCCGGGAACATATTCGGGAAGACTGCGCTGGAATACCAGGGCAGGACCATCGACCTCTCTAAATGGGAAAAGATATCGTTCGCCGACCTTATGAAAGACCAGTTCGGGATCGTGCCTGAAGAGGGGCCGGAGCAGTGGGTGGAGAAACTCAAAAAGAAGGGCATCGAGATCGAGGGCAAAGAGCTTTCGCGCACGCAGCTCATAAACATCGTCGGAGAATTGATCGAGCCAAAGGCGGGGAACCACCCTGTATTCGTCGTCGACATGTTCAGGGAGATGTGCCCTCTCGCCAAGACAAAAAAAGATAACCCGCTCCTTACGGACAGGTTTGAATTGTATATGGGCGGGATGGAGATCGCCAACGCTTATTCGGAACTTAACGATCCGATCGAGCAGAAGGCGAGGTTCGAGGACGAGCTTAAGGGTGCCAATGACGGTAAGCGCAATATCGATTATGATTTTGTCAGGGCGCTTGAATATGGCATGCCTCCGGCAGGCGGGCTCGGGATAGGGATAGATCGCCTTGTTATGATATTGACCAATTCGCCTTCCATAAGGGACGTAGTACTATTCCCCCAATTAAAGCCGGAATAAAAGATAGAAGAATAAGATGAGCTGGCAACTTTTCGTCAGTCTGCGTTACCTTACCTCAAGGCATAGAGAAAAATTCATCTCTATCATAAGCCTGATATCCATATTGGGCGTCGCTATCGGCGTAGGGGCGCTGATCATAGTGCTTGCCGTCATGAGCGGGTTCGATGAGGAGCTGAAAGAGCGGCTCATCGGGACCACTTCGCATGTAGTCATAGAATCCGAATTCGGCATAAATCCCACGCCTGAGATCATGTCAAAGGTCCTCGGAACGGAACACGTCATAGATGCGTCTTTTTTTACCCACGGCCAGGCTCTTATCAGAAAAGATGAGAACGTCTCCGGTATCGTATTGCGGGGCGTCGATCCATCCGCTGAAAAGAAGGTGAGCCGTATAGGCGAATATTTAAAGAGCGGCACGCTCGACCTTGGAGCCGACGGTATACTGGTCGGCAGCGAGCTCGCGGGGAGACTTTCCCTTAAAATAGGCGACAAGATCACGGTCATTACTTCGGCCTGTATAGAAGGTAAAGAATTGAAGGTCTGCGGGATATTCACTTCAGGCATGTATGAATATGACGCGAATCTCGCCTATGTCAATATGCCTAAAGCTCAGGAAGTATTCGGTGTGAAAGGCCTTGTGAGCGGCATTGCCGTCAAGGTCGACGACGCCTTCAATGCCCCGTTGGTCAGGAGGGCCCTTAGAGAAGATCTCGACCGTTCTATGACCGTGCGGACCTGGATGGATATGAACAAAAATCTCATGTCGGCGTTGAAACTTGAGAAGACGGTCATGTTCATCATCCTTACGTTGATAGTTATGGTCGCGTGTTTTAATATAGCGAGCACCCTCATAATGACGGTATTAGAAAAGACGAAGGATATCGGCATCCTGAAGGCTATCGGGGCAAAGGATTCGGATATCATGGCGATATTCGCCATGCAGGGCGGCATGATAGGGTTTTTAGGCACTATAACAGGCGCTCTTTTCGGGATGGGTATGTGCTGGTTATTAAAGACGTATCAGTTCATAAACCTGCCGCAGGATATATATTATATCGACAAGCTCCCTGTCAGGCTGGAGCCTATGGACATATTGCTGGTTGTCGCTTCCGGAATGGTGATCAGCCTCTTAGCTACGATATATCCGTCGTATAAGGCCTCGAGGCTCGACCCTGTAGAATCGCTGAGGTACGAATAATATGGCCATAGTGACTAAAGATCTTTCAAGGGCATATAGCAAGGGCCATAAAAAAGTCCTGGCGGTCGGCGATATCAGCGTCGGAATAGAGAACGGAGAGGTCGTTGCGGTAGTAGGGCCGTCGGGGGCGGGGAAGTCCACATTTTTGCACCTTCTCGGAGGGCTCGATGCGCCGACGTCGGGATCGGTATTGATCGATGGAGTTGATATTTTTGCGCTATCCGGCAACGAGCGTTCCGCGATGCGTAACCGCAAGATAGGGTTCATATTCCAGTTTTACCATCTCTTGAACGAGTTTACCGCTCTCGAGAATGTAATTTTATCCGGGTCTATAAGGGGCCATGTCTCAGGCAAAGAGAGGCGCGGCCTGAAAGAAAGGGCCGAAGGCCTTTTGAAGGAGGTCGGCCTGGTAAATAGGATGGCCCACAGGCCGGGCGAATTGTCAGGGGGAGAGTGCCAGAGAGTTG
>JBAYFK010000052.1:0-8871 GCA_041667225.1 Candidatus Omnitrophota bacterium | reverse complement strand
GGCATATAAGGCGTGTATCAAGACCGGGTCCGTATTTGTAGTCGATATCTATACTGCGTACCTGTTGGACAGGCTTCGCAAGATACTAAAACATATACCACAATTCAACTGGCGTAATATACGCGTGAAGTTCTCTAAGGACCAGGCCGATACGTTATCGGAAAAGGTGTCGTCGCAGCTTTTGTACCATTACAATTCCAAGAAGATAGATATATTCGAGATCAACGAAAGAAAGAACAAGGTCCTGATGCTCCTCAGCGACAGCCTGGCGCTGCCGGATATGGTAAAAAGCATGGACGGCCTGAAGGGGGCTAAAGTCATATTCTCGATGCCGGAGCGCCATCTAACGGATGAATTCACGGGATATTGCAGGAAGAAAGGCCTTATGCTGAAACATATCTGCCTTAACGGCAATATCGGGGACGATGAGAAGAAGGGCTTTGTCAGGATGGTAAATCCCAATAAAGTGATTAAGGTCCCGGATGACGATAAAACATTTAACATATGATAGATCGGTAATATAATGGTGAAAAAGATGGAGGAGCTATCCATGAAGAAGATCATACCCGTTCTCGTAATACTCTGCTCATTTCCCGTATTGGACTGCTGCGCGGGAAGCAGTCTCGATACTCTCTTGGAGGTCGGGAAAACTCAAGGCGAAATATCGAAAGTTTACGCCCAGGAGACGAAGAATTTTCAGGGTGTGAAGAAGGCCATCGATAGCGGGGTTATAAAGGCAGGCCAGGCCAAGAACGATATCAAGACGAAGTTCGGCGAACCTGTAGTGGCCGTCCAAAGCGGAGCCAGAGAGAAGTGGATATATAAACCGGCAACCTCATCTTTCTTTGAAGGGGAAAAGATAAGCCTCTTCTTTAACGCAAACGGTCTTCTCGACGAAATAAAGGCGGATAAATAGATGCCCGATTCCGCGGACTATATCAAAGAACAAAAAGAATGGAATGACCGTTATGAGTCCCTGTGCAAGCGCTGCGGCATATGCTGCGGGTCTACAAATGATGCGTGCGTAAATCTTGCGCGTGATGCCGAAGGGAAATATTACTGTAAGTCGTATGAGACGCGGTTCGGTCCGCAGCTCACTGTGAGCGGAAAAAAATTCACATGCGTGGAGATACGGGATGTGATAAAGAACGGCATACCCAATCCTGATTGCGGGTATACGAAAGTTCAAGAGGGGTTCTAGATGAAGGTCTTTATCGTAGCTGAGAGATCCAGGATGCTCGAGTATCTATTGAAGATGATGCCGGAATATAAGAGGAATAAGGTCAAGAGCTTCCTCATCTACAAGTCGGTGTCCGTCAACGGAGTGACAAGGACTAAACATGACCATTTTCTGGCTCGCGGCGATAAAGTGACGATCAGGACGAGCGAGAAGGAAGCGCGCCAGGCAGAGAGAAGATACAGTATAAGGATCGTATATGAAGATAAAGACATATTCGTAATAGACAAACCGGCGGGGCTATTGACCATAGCCACAGAAAAGATCAAGACGAAGACCGCCTATTATGAACTGACAGATTATGCCAAGCTGGCCGACCCGTCCGGAAAGGGAAGGGTCTTCATAGTCCACAGGCTCGACCGTGACACGTCAGGGCTGCTCGTATTTGCGAGAAACGAGGATGGTAAACGCAAATTGCAGGGTAATTGGGAGAAAGCCGAGAAGAAATATCTGGCGGTCGTGGACGGCGTCCCCTCGAAAGCGTCCGATATAATACGAAGCTATCTTATCGAGAGTAAATTCCATAAGGTCTATTCAGGTCCGAAGACGGCAGAGTCTAAACTTGCCGTAACGCGGTATAAGATCTTGAGATCGAACGGAAAGCATTCTCTTCTGGAGGTCATCCTCGAAACGGGAAGAAAGAACCAAATACGCGTGCACATGTCGGACATCGGACATCCCGTATCCGGAGACGAAAAGTATGGCAGCTCTACCGACCTTTCGGGTAGAATTGCGCTCCACGCGTCACATCTGGCATTTGACCACCCGGCAACAGGCAAGAGGATGGTCTTCGAAAGTCCCATACCCGACTCCATGAGCAGCATATTCCGCTGCATCAGCAGTAAGCCGTTCGTACGTAAAAAAGGGTAAAGACCGTATGCCGCAATCCCTCTATGTGCACATCCCATTCTGCAGGAAAAAATGCGTATACTGCGATTTTTATAGCTCCGTTTACAACTGCGACATAGCCGAGGCATACATAAAGGTATTATCGGCCGAGGCGCGTAAGCTGCAAGGCATATTCAAGACTATATATATAGGCGGCGGTACGCCCACAGTCCTGGAGAAAGGGTCGCTCGTCATGCTGCTGGAAAGCCTTAAGGGGCGTTTCGGTCCTGAGACGGAATTTACGATCGAAGCCAATCCTGAGAGCCTTACGGAGGAGAAGGTGCAGATCCTCCTCGATCATGGCGTTAACAGGTTGAGCATCGGCGTCCAATCGATCAGAGACCGAAAACTGCAGAAATTGGGCAGGGTGCATGATTCAAAAAGAGCCGTAGATTCTGTGATCCTCGCGGACAGAAAAGGATTTAAGAATATCAGTATTGATCTCATTTACGGCGTGTGGGATGAAGATGGAGAGGCCTGGAAAGAGGAACTGGAAGAGGTGGTGAAACTACCCGTAAAACATATATCCTGCTATGGCCTGACCTATGAGAAAGAGACGCCCTTGTTCGAAGCCCTTAAGTCAGGTTCCGTAAAACCTCTCGAGGACGAGGCAGTCGCCGCTATGTATGAATGCACCATCGACCGTCTCGCTGTACGAGGGTTCAAGCAGTATGAGATATCCAATTACTCTAAAGAAGGGTACCAGTCCGCCCATAATATGAATTACTGGGATAACGGCCCTTACACGGGGTTGGGCGCTTCCGCCGTCACGTATCAGGATGGGTCGAGAGCGGAGAATGTCTCCGACGCCGAGGAATATATAAAACGCATCCTTGCGGGGAAGAGCCCGATAGCGTCGAGCGAAAAATTATCTCCGGTAAGGAGAGCGAAAGAGACCGCCGCTCTGAAGATACGCACCAGAGAGGGCATAGACTTTAAGCACTTCAAAGATAATACGGGTTATGATTTTGTAGAGCTTGAAAAACGCGCGCTTAAAGACCTGGAAGAAGAAGGCCTTATCAAATATTTGAAGGATGGCGATATGGCCACGGGAGTCTGCCTTAGAAGAAGGGGATTCCTTTTTTGCGATACTGTCTCAAGCTCCTTTTTATGACATGAACCGGAGGGGATGCATGAACAGAAAAGAGTTCCTGAAAAGAGTCTCGATGCTGTGCCTGGGCGCAGGCCTTACTTCGTCGATCGCAGAGCTTTTAACGCGTTCAAAAGTACACGCGGATATCCCTCTTCACGAAGCGCTATACTATCGTAATATAGATGAATCGACAGTCCAGTGCCAATTATGCCCCAGGGGATGTACTCTTTCCGAAGGGCAGAGAAGTTTCTGCAGGGTCAGGGAGCCCCGTAAAGGGAAGCTTTATACGCACGCCTATGGAAGGGTCTGCTCCGCCCATATTGACCCCATCGAGAAGAAGCCCCTGTTCCATTTCCTCCCGGCTACGGGAGTATTCTCTATAGCTACCGCAGGATGTAATTTCAGGTGCAAGTACTGCCAGAACTGGCAGATATCGCAATTCACTCCCGAAGAAGTAGAGAATATGGACCTTCCGCCGCAGGGCGTAGTCGACAAAGCCAGGGGCGGGAATTGTCCGACGATAGCTTACACCTATACTGAACCGTCGATATTTTATGAATATATGCTCGATACGGCAAAGCTCGCCAAGTCCGCCGGTGTGCGCAATATGTATCACTCGAACGGGTGCCTCAACCCTCAGGCCGTAGAAGAGCTGTCGATGTATCTCGACGCCGCAGACATAGACCTGAAGGGTTTTACGAAAGAATTTTACACCGACATCGCGGCCGGCTATCTGGATACCACGCTCGATACGCTCAAGATCCTGAAAAAGAATAAGGTGTGGCTTGAAATAACCACTTTGATCGTTCCAACGCTTAACGATGATATGGGAAAGATCAGAGAGATGTCATCCTGGATATTCGATAACCTTGGGCCCGATGTACCCGTACATTTTTCCAGGTTCCAGCCGCAATATAAACTCGTCAGCCTTTATCCTACTCCCGTAGAGACTTTAACGCGCGCGCGGGAGACCGCAATGGCCGCCGGGTTGCGGTATGTATATCTTGGCAACGTACCGGGGGATCTGGCCGAGAACACCTACTGCCATAATTGCAAAAAAGCGATCATACGGCGCAGCGGATATATAGTGCTCGAGAATAGTATCGATAAAGGGAAGTGCGGTTTCTGCGGGACCGAGATACCGGGTGTCTGGAGCTAATTTTTCCTGCCTTTTACGACGACAGCAAAGCTCGTCAATTTTATCATACCCAACAATAAGCATGTGTGGAATATGCCTATGAGCGGCATAAGTACAGCCGACACGAATATGGCGGCCAGCCACGATCCCAGAAGGTCCATGGCATAAAGGAATCCTCCGGCGTCTTCCGGACCTTTGCCCGATAAATATATCCTGTTGGCGATGGGAAATTCAGCGCCCACAAAGAAGCCCGCTGCCCCCAGCAGGGGATAAAAGGCCAATGGCGTTATGTTCACGCGGCTATTGTTAAGCAAAAGGAGCAGCCCTCCCAGAGACAGAGAGAATATAACAGAGGCTCCCTCGATATTAATAAGAGCGGATACGCCGTCTCTTCGAAGGAAGAAGGCGCGTGTTGTAAGGAAGCTGCCTGCCGCAAGCCCGGCCATGAACGCCGCTACCAGCATAGCTATATCGCTGAATACGAAACCGAAGAACGACTGATACGCGTATATGAGTATCAGGTTCAAGCACATGGTCACGAAGCCGGTAGTAAATATGGCAAGGGCGGTCGAATATTTTTTCCGATCCGGAACAAAAGATAGAGACATATAAAGAAGGACGCCGCAAACCAATATCGCAGCGGCGAAAGCGGCGAAATTCAGCTTATCCCAAAGCCGCATGACGGAGTTAAGGCCCGGAGAAAAGAGCGCGTTCCAGTATGATACCGCGTAATAAGCGCCTATCGGCATTATATCGGAATTCTTTCTAGTCTGGGAATGGCGCGACATGGAATACTGGAACCACTTGATCCACTGGAGGTCAAGGCGGTCTTCAAGGTAAAGCCTGTTTATCGTCTTCGTCTCGATATTTCTTTCTGATAAACGTTTGAACAGGATATCCGGAGTTATCCCTGCATCTTTTTTCGATGCCAGATAGATATTGGTGTATCCGGGTATTGCGGTGAGGGCTAATTCCTCTTTCGCCGCGTTCATTATTACGCCATTAAGGTTCCGCAGTTCCGTTCCCAAATAACTTAATGAGCCCGGCAAAGTGTAAGTGACCAAGCCTCGCTCGGAGAGGGAGGAGCGCGCGCTGCGGAAGAACTCTGCCGTATAGAAACGGTTCAGTTCCAGTGTTGACGGGATCGGAAGATTGACGATCACTACATCGTAAACATCCTTGGTCATATTTAAAAATCGCCTTCCGTCCATGTTCTTTATATCGAGGCGGCCGTCATGCAGCTCCTTTTCCGTGAGAGTGGTGGGGAAATCTTTTACCATTCTTATCAGCGACGGGTCGAGTTCTATATATGTAAGTTTTTCGATATTGTATTTTAGTATCTCATTTATCATGCCTCCGGCCCCTCCTCCTATCAGGAGGACCTTCTTCGGATCCGGGTGCGCAAGCATGCTGAAATGGGCCAGTTCTTCAGTCGCTGTAATATCGGGAAGTGGGGTGGTGATGATCGGAAGGCCGTTGCTGTAAAATGTATATTGTCCGTTACTCTTAGCCGCTGCAAGGTTCCCGTATACCGAGTTACGGTAACTCAGGAGCTTCTGGCCCTTCCATTGTTTGTCTAGAGAGAACTGGTGCAGTCTTTGGGCCGGTCCGAATAGGGAGAATAAGGCGACGATGAATAAGGCCGCAATGAACGCTCGTATATACCCGGCCGATCTGACTTCCCGGGAGCCGGTCAATAAAGTCATGGCCGATATTGCGTTCACGAGAGCGAGGATCGCGGCTATCGAAAAAGAATCGAATCTTGTGATCAGAGAATAGGTGATGACCGCTCCGGCGATGATGAAACCTATCGATTCTACGAGATAGACCTTGCCGGAGGACCCTTCGGCCTGTCCTGTAGAGTTGCGCAAAAGGCGCGATCCAAACGGGAATTGCATTCCCGTAAGTATGCCGGGCAAGATCGGTATAATAAGAGAGGATAAAAGAATGACCGGGATACCTACGCCTTCTCCCACAGTGATGCCGAGCATATTCTTTACCATCCTCACTAGAAATATGCTGACCGGGAGGGAGCAGGCTATGCCCAGCTGAAGCATCGCGTATACCGAGCGAGGCTCGGCCGATCTTTGCGACAGACGGTTGGCTCCGGCGCTTCCGAGCGCTACGAGAAGGATCCAGCTTGCTAGGACCATCCCGATCGTCAGCTCGTTCCCGTTGAAAGTTATGAAGAATTCGCGTATGAGTATAGTTTGTACCGCGAGGGAGGTGAAACCCATAAGAAGATAAGCGAAAGATAATTTCTTATCCATGCGGACATTTTATCATATGTTATGCAAAACATTAATGCTTTATTTTGTTTTTTCTATGTGATAAGATTGATTTAAACAGGAGAACGATATGAGGATATTCGGTATCGGTATACAGGAAATATTGGTAGTCCTTCTTATATGTCTTTTAGTTTTCGGCGCGGCCAAGCTGCCGGAAATAGGCAAGGCTCTGGCCAATACGATAAAAGAGTTCAAAAAGGCCATGAAGGATATGGGTAGCGATGAAGATAAGAAAGATAAACCCGCCTAAATATATCATCGCTTCCAGATGATGGGCTAATGGCACTGCCTCTATGGAACAAGAACTTACTTTTATAGGTCATCTCGATGAGCTGAGGAGAAGGGTTATCATATCCCTGGTCTCGCTCGGTATAGCTGCAGTCGCAAGCCTTCCGCTCTCTCCTTATATATTAAAAGCCCTGAAATACCCCGCAGGCAGCGCTATACAAAAATTGGCGTTCTTCGGTCCTGAAGAGGCGTTCATGGTATATATGCGTATAGGCATCATGTGCGGCGTCATCATCGCGTCCCCCGTAATAGTATACGAATTTTGGGCATTTATAGCTCCGGCCATCGAAGATAAATTCAAGAAGAACATGGCGTATTTTATCGTCTTCTCTCTGGCCTCATTTATTGCGGGATGCGCTTTCTCCTATTACATATTGCTTCCCAAAGGACTTGCGTTCCTTCTGAATTTCGGCTCGGAAGACCTTGTACCGATAATTTCCGCAACCAAGTACATATCTTTCGCTACGGGCCTGATCCTTGCATGCGGCATCGTATTCCAGATGCCGGTATTAAGCTTTATTCTTACAAGGATAGGTGTGATAAACGCCTCTTTTTTACGAAGAAAATTCAAATACGCCGTAATAGTGATAGGGATATTCTCAGCCATCATCACTCCCACTACAGATATATTCAATATGATAGTCCTGATGATACCTATGATACTCCTTTATGAGATAAGCGTATGGATATCCGCGATAGCGCGAAGATGAAGAGTTTAGGTTGAACAATATTATGTTTTATAGTAATATAAGTGGCTTATTCGCTCCCGGTGATATTAACTTCAAGAGTCAGTAGCCGCGCCCGTAGCTCAACTGGATAGAGTGAGTGGCTTCGAACCACTAGGTCGCAGGTTCGACTCCTGCCGGGCGCGCCAAATTCTGCCGTAGTTTAACTCTGGCAGAATTTGATCCTGAGGAGGCCGTTGTTTGACAGTAGGCCGTCGAAGGACCTTTAACAGTTCGCGTAGTAAAGATACTCAGGCGAAGGGGCTTTAATCGTAGCGGCTGAAATACCTTAGACGGTGTTTGATAGACGAAGGACCTTTAATATATTGACGTGAAGTAAAGGTGCTTCGGCAACGAAAACGCTCCCATGGGTCGCGTTTTTAACGTTGCCTCAGCATCGCCTTTGCTTCGCAAAGGCGGACGTGGCGGAACTGGCACACGCGTACGGCTTAGGACCGTATGGGGAAACCCTTAAGAGTTCAACTCTCTTCGTCCGCACCAAATTTAATCATCTGTACTTGATTTACAGCAGATATTTTGCTATAATTAGCACCTTTGAAGTAAGGCTCGTCCTAAGCCCGCATAGCTCAATCCCTCGGCTTCGCTCGGGATTTCGCATGCAGGGCTAAAGAGTAATGTTGCAGCGCCCGCATAGCTCAATTGGCAGAGCAGGACACTCTTAATGTCAAGGTTCCAAGTTCGATTCTTGGTGCGGGCACCAAATTCTGCTGTAGTTTAACTCTGGCAGAATTTGATCCTGAGGAGGCTGTTGTTTGACAGTAGGCCGACGAAGGACCTTTAACAGTTCGCGTAGTAAAGGTACTCAGGCGAAGGGGCTTTAAGCATAGCGGCTGAAATACCTTAGACGGTGTTTGATAGACGAAGGAATTCTAACATATTCAAGTGAAGCAAAGGTGCTTCGCAAAAGCGGCGGTAATTCAGTGGTAGAATGCGACCTTGCCAAGGTCGATGTCGTGGGTTCGAAACCCATCCGCCGCTCCAATTTTTACATATGTCAAACTCAGGTAAAAATTGATCCTGAGGAGGATGTAATTAGATTGTGGTTCGACGAAGGACCTAAATAAATGCGGCAGAGGTACGTCAAGATACTTCGGCAGCTAAAATGCTTCCATAGGACGCATTTTTTAACGCTGCCTCAGTATCAAATTTGCACGCAAATTTGAAGGACCTTAATTGCGTAGTTGCACTGATCT
>JBAYFK010000051.1:0-8894 GCA_041667225.1 Candidatus Omnitrophota bacterium | reverse complement strand
TGCTCAAAGATATGCCCCTTCTCTTTCAGTATCTCGATCGCCTTCTCTGTCTTGCCGGATCTCCTGAGGGTCTTCTGGCTGTACCATACGTCGAATTTAACGCCGAAATTTTTCAGGTCCTTTTTTATGTCGCCCAATATCCACTTCAGGCCGAACTCCCTGAAATATTTCAGGTCTTTTGTCTTGGCGAATCTGTTCCCGTATTTTTTCTTGAAGGCGGCGGCGATATCTACGATATAAGAACCTTTATAGCCGTTCTCCGGAAAATCCTCCTTGACGCCCAGAAGGTCGAGGTATCTTATCCTGATAGAATCGCCCAGGATATCCATCTGAGTGCCTTCATCGTTCACATAATATTCTTTCGTGACTTTATAGCCGAGGAACTTCATTATGTTAGCGAGAGAGTCGCCTATTGCGGCCTGCCTGCCGTGAGCGATCGTGAGCGGCCCCGTAGGGTTTGCGCTGACAAATTCTATCTGGAGCTTAGCGGAGCTGCCGGTTGAAGACCTGCCGAAATTGGATTTCCTCCTCTTGATCTCGAGAAGGACTTTGTATAGGTAGCTTTTATTCAGGAAGAAATTTATGAACCCCGGGTTCTTTACCTCTATCTTTTCGACCGCATCCCGGATATCTGAGGCCTCCACTTGCAGGCGTACTTTATCCGCTATAAGATTCGCCAAAGAGAGCGGCTGCTGGCGCGCTATCTTCGAGAGCCTCATGGCTATGTTCGTCGAAATGTCCCCGTGAGGCCTCTCTTTCGGTATCTCCAGCTCAACCTTCATATCTGCGGGGGCAGCGGGGGTGATATTCAGGTCCGAAAGCACCATACCTGCTGATCTATCCAGAATATGTATAAGAGCGTTCTCTATTCCATTATTATACACTGCGCTGCCGTCCTTTTGGTCTGGCCAGGAACCTCAAAAATGCTTTGACCACTTTAGGGTCGAACTGCGTACCGCTGGCCCTATTAAGCTCGGCTACCGCCTGCTCCTTGGATAAATGGCTTCGGTAAGGCCTGTCGCTCGTCATAGACTCATACGCATCGGCCACGGATAGTATCCGCGCTTCCAGGGGAATGGCGTCTTTCTTCTTTCTCGTAGGAGGATAACCGCCTCCCCCGTACCAGACGTGATGATAATATATAGCCGGTATCAGGTCATCAAGGAACCCGGCCTTTTTTATGATGGCCGCGCCATTTTTAGGATGTTTCTTCATCTCGAGCCACTCTTCTTTATTGAGCGGCGCGGGTTTCCTCAATATACTGATATCTATGCCTATCTTGCCTATGTCATGAAGCATGCTGGCGTATTTTATGATTGGCATCATCTTCTCGGGCAGCTTCAGTTCAACAGCGGCTCCGAGCGCCAGCTCCACCACGGATTCAGAATGATGTTCGGTATAAGTATCCTTGGCGTCTATAACGCTGGCCAAGAGCTTCATCGTATTAAGATAATTGACCTTGATCTCTTCGAATAACCTCGCGTTCTCTATAGCAACGGCGGCCTGACTGGCGAATAGCGACAATTCTCTTTCATCATCCTTAGAGTACGCCATGGGCCTGCTTGAACAGCACGTAAGTGTGCCGATGGACTTCTCGTTCTTGATCAGGGGGACGACTAGAAGCGAACGCATATCGTGTTTTCTGACTATTTTACAGAATATATCATTCCTATTTTTACACACGTCATCAAGGCGTATCGGCTTCTTGGACTTTATCGCGCGGGCTACAACGCTTTTCGTGACCGGGAGAGGCTTGGATATGCCCGAGGCATCGGGCTTTACACCGTATGTCGTCTTTACGAGTATGTCGCCTGAATTGACCAGATGGATCGTGCAGATATCGGTTTTAAGTATTGCCGCTACTTTTTTTACTATGAGGCTGAGTATGTTATCAAGGTCTACTGATGAAGTTATGGACCTGGATACCTCGTATAATGCGGTAAGTTCGTCAATGCGGACTTTGAGGCTCTCTTTAACGTGATGAAGACTTTGCGGTTCTCTTTTTCTTTTTGGCATGCTTTTTGATTCTTTTTACCGGCGTGTCTTTAAAATGCGCCTGAGGCGCGGTACTCCAAAGTTGTTCGAGGTCATAATAACGGCGTGTCTCTTCGCAGAACACATGCGCAACGACGGCTCCAAAATCGAGGAGTATCCACAACCCTTCTCTTTCGCCTTCTATATGCCGCAGTCTCTCTTTGGCCTCTTTCATCTCTTTTTCGATATTGTCGGCTATCGCTCTCACCTGAGTGGTGGATGTGCCGCCAGCGATAACAAAATAATCAGCTATGCTGGGTATTTTACGCATATCGATAGTGACTATGTCGAGAGCCTTCTTGTCTGATGCGGCTCTGGCTATAGCCAGAGCCTTCTTCTTCGCTTCTATAATATCACCTCTTTATTAAATACAAGCATCCCTTATGAACAATAAGGGATGCTTTAAATTTGGATCGTGAAGTATTATTTCATTATTTTGTACATGCCTGTTCCGCATGTGGTGCATTTGCCCTTCATGGCCTGTCTTTTATTCTTCATCGTTACTTTTTCTGTATCCTTCATCTCTTTCTTGGCCTTGCATTTAACGCAATATCCTGTTTCTGCCATTTGTACACCTGCCTTTCTTTTTATATATCGTTAATGACCGATTATCAAACTTTTGGCTTAAGTTTATCAGAACTAAGCTATAAAGTCAAGGGAATATCCGAATCTTTACTTGTACAGGCCGTGCTCCAGGATGTATTTTCTGACTTTTTCGGGCACTATATACCTTATAGACCTGCCCTCCTTGAGGCGCCTGCGTATATCCTCCGACGACACTTCTATGGGGGTTATGACGACCGTTTCGACCTCCTTGGGCACTTCCTTGACCGGGTATCCCGGCCTGTTCGCAACTATGAATTTCGATATTTTGAATATATCGTTTACGTTCTTCCATGAGAAGAGGTCTTTAAGCGAGTCTGAGCCTGTAATAAAGAATAGCTGGGCATCCTGGCCATACGCTCTTCTGAACTCTTTCAGCGTATCTATCGAATACGACTTCTTCTTGGCGTCTATCTCTACCGTGGATACCTCGAATACATGATTATCTTCTATAGCCAGCTTCACCATCTGCAGCCTGTGTTTCGGACTTATCACGCTCTCGGCATCCTTATGCGGAGGAAGGAACGCCGGAACAAAGATCACCTTATCCAGTTTCAGCTTAAAATGGGCCTCTTCCGCCAGGATCAGGTGACCTATATGTACCGGATTGAACGTACCCCCAAGAATACCTACTCTCATATCCGCTCCTATCTATTTTCTGATCTGGCCGCTGCCGAATACCATATATTTATAGGATGTCAGCTCTTCTATGCCCATAGGGCCCCTGGCGTGGATCTTATCGGTAGATATCCCGATCTCGGCGCCTTTCCCGAACTCACATCCATCGGTGAATCTTGTAGAAGCGTTGACATACACGCATGCGGAATCGACCTCTTTCAGGAACCTGGCAGCAGCCGACTTATCTTTTGTCACTATGGTATCGGAATGGTATGAGCCATACTTCATTATGTGCGCTATCGCCTCATCGGCGTTCTTGACTATCCTGACCGAAAGGATAAGGTCGAGATATTCCGTATACCAGTCCTTTTCCGTTGCGTTAGAAACATTCTTCGCTATTCTTTTTACGCCTTTATCGCCCCTGATCTCAACTCCCGCATCCTGAAAACTCCGTATCATGCCGGGCAGGAATTTTTTTGCTACCGATCTATGGACCAGCATCGTCTCCATGGCATTGCATACCCCGGGCCTCTGGACCTTCGCATTGAAACAGATCGCTCCCGCCATCTTGAGATCGGCCGCCTTATCGACGTATACATGGCATACCCCTTTATAATGTTTTATAACGGGTATCCGTGAATTTTCGTTAACATATCTTATCAGCGATTCTCCGCCTCTTGGCATCACCAGATCTATCATGCTGTCCTGGACGAGAAGTGTGTCCATTATAGCTCTGTCAGTATTATCTATCATCGTAACGGCAGATGTGGGAAGTCCCTTCTTCGAAGCCGCTCTCGTAAGGGTCTTGAATATGGCGATATTCGAGTTTATAGACTCGCTCCCGCCCCTCAAGATGGAGGCGTTGCCGGATTTAATACATAACCCTATACAATCACTCGTTACGTTGGGCCTCGATTCATAGATCATCAATATGACGCCTATGGGCACTCTTACCTTTTTTATCAAAAGGCCGTTAGGCCTCACGATCTTTTCTATACAAGCTCCGACAGGATCTTTAAGCCTTGCTATATCCGCCAAAGATGCCGCCATAGCCTTTATACGCGAAGGATCGAGCTCCAGCCTGTCTATGAACGCGCTTTTAAGTTTCTTCTTCCTTGCCGATGCCACATCTTTAGCATTCTCGCGAATGATATACGCCATATTTTTTATGAGAGCTTTCGACATAGAGAACAATATACGGTTCTTGGCCTTTTCGTCAATAATTGCCAGGGCCCGTGACGCTTCTTTTGCCTTGCGGCATACAGCTTCAACATCTTTTTTCTTCATCATAGTATCACCAGATCGTCTTTATGAACAACTTCGTCGTCTTTATTGTAACCTAGAACGCCTTTTATCTGGCCAGTCTTTATGCCTTTTATCTTCAATATCTCGGATGATGAATAATTTACAAGGCCGCGCGCAAATTCTTTCCCCTCTTTATCCGTTATCCTGATAACGTCGCCGGACGAAAAATCTCCTTCGGCTCCCAATATGCCTGAAGGCAATAGGCTCTTATCGTTCTTTGAGAGCGCATCCTTGGCTCCGTTATCTACCATAATGGCGCCTTTAGGCCTTGAGGAGAAGGCGATCCACCTCTTCTTTGCCATTATCTTGATGCTCTGTCCTTTAAAAGTCGTTCCGGTCTTCTCACCGGCCATGATCTTTAATATAACGTCCTTCTTCTTGCCGTTGGCTATCACACATTCTATCCCGGCCGACGTCACTCTCCTGATAGATTCGAGCTTGCTGGCCATGCCGCCGGTGCCAAGGTCGCAGGAACTTGATCTTGCAAGCTTCAATACGCGGCTTGTCAGCTTCTCCACGTTCTCTATGACATTGCAGTCTTCATCCAAGAGCCCGTCCACATCCGTCAATATGATAAGTTTGTCTACCTGGCAAAGGTCGCTCACAAGGCTTGCGAGCCTGTCATTATCCCCGAACTTTATCTCTTCGGTCGATACCGTATCGTTCTCATTTATAACAGGCACTGCTCCGTGGCCGAGCAGGGCCTGGATCGTATATTTGATATTCAGATAACGGCTGCGGTCATTAAAATCTTCCTGTGTAAGAAGCACCTGCCCCGATAGATGCCCCTTCGCCTTAAAATACTCGCTGTAAAGATGCATAAGATGCCCTTGGCCTATCGAAGCGGTAGCCTGTACGTCGGGCAGCTTTATAGGCCTTTTCCTCAATCCAAGAAGGCCCATACCGGCCCCTATCGCGCCGGATGTCACGACTATGACATCCGTCCCGTCGGCTTTGACAGCGGAGACCTGATCGACCAGCTCTCTTATCCTGGCAGTATCGAGCATCCTGTCTTTGGACGTGATGACCTTTGTTCCGATCTTTATTACTACCTTACTGGTCTTGCGCATACTTTTATCCTTTGTCGGATCTACGCACCGTCTTATCGACTTCCGCGAGAAGTTCCTTCAGGCCTTTGCCCGTTAACGCAGATATTAAAAATACTTTCCTTCCGCGGATATGTTTTTTGAACTTCCTGGCGTTCTCTTCAGCGCCCTCCATGTCGGATTTATTCAACCCTATAACTTGCGGCCTTTTGGCAAGCTCTTTAGAGTAAAGCTTCAATTCTTTATTCAGGCTCAGGTAGTCCTCGTAGGGATCCCTTCCTTCGAACCCGGAGATATCGACAAGATGTACGAGTACCTTGGTCCTTTCGATATGGCGCAGGAATTTGTCCCCAAGCCCCCTGCCGCTATGCGCGCCCTCGATAAGGCCCGGTATATCAGCAAGAACTATCGCACGGTCTTCATGGATCTTGACGACTCCGAGCACAGGTTCTCTTGTAGTGAACGGGTAGTTGGCGATCTTTGGCCTGGCGCTGGATAATTTGGATATTAAAGTGGATTTTCCCGCATTAGGATAACCGATGATGCAGGCGTCTGCTATAAGTTTCAGCTCTAAAAGTAGCGTCTTCTCTTCGCCTGGCATACCTGGAGTGGAGTCGTGCCCTTTTGAATTACCTTTTCCGCCCGCGCCGCCTTTGGCTGCTATCACGCGGTCGCCCACCTTCACCAGATCCCTTAACACAAGGCCCGTTCTGGCATCCTTTATCAATGTCCCTGGCGGGACCTTGACATGGCTGTCTTTGCCGCGGGCGCCTTTTTTATGATTGGACCCGCCCATGACGCCTGAGTCGCCCTTGACATGCTGATTATATTGGAAGTCTAATAAAGTGTGGATGTTCAGATCGACTTCAAAAATTATATCACCGCCGGCTCCGCCCGGCCCGCCGTCAGGTTTACCGACCCAATTGACCCTGTCTCGGTAGATGCTCTGGCAGCCTTTAGCGCCGTCTCCGGCTTTGACATATATTTTTGCTTCATCTATGAACATTATTTGGAAGTCTTGACCACGCTGACTATTTTTCTCGGATCAAAGTCTACTTTGCCTGCCGCTAGCGCGAACAGGTTATAGTTCTTAGCCATCCCAACGTTCTTACCTGCCCTGAAACGCATGCTGTTCTGCCTGACGATTATCGAGCCCGGTTTTACAACCTGCCCGTCGAAAGCCTTTATCCCAAGCCTCTTACCTAATCCGTCGCGGCCATTGACTACGTGTGCCATATTATCAACCCTCGTCCCTTATTTTTTTGCGATCTTTATCTCTTTTACTTTCAACTCGGTCATCTGCGAGCGGTGACCTATTTTCTTCTTCTCGCTTTTACGCCTTTTGTACTTAAAAGCTATCACTTTATCAAGCTTAACGTCCCCCATGACTTCGCACGTCACCGTAGAACCTTCAAGATAAGGGGTTCCCACTAATACCGAGTCATCATCATTGGCCAAAAGGACCTTATCCAGCGTCACGGTTTCGCCTGCCTTAGCTTCCATCTTTTCAGCCAAAAAAGTCTCATTTTTAGCTACTTTATACTGCTTGCCGCCTGTTTCGACAACTACGTACATCACATACCTCCGATTTGGTGTAATCTCACTCTGACAAATCGTCCCGAGGCGATGTTATCTCACTCGTGCGCCGAGGGACTATAATTTAAATCTCACTTGAATATCGTGTAATACTGCCTATTTTAGAATTTATAAGTATAACATAGAACGAATATGCGGTCAAGCATATAAAGTAGGGACAAGGCATGCCTTGTCCCTACCTGCGCAGGTCATTCCACACGTCGTGGTGGCGCATGAAGCGCTTAACGTAAGGGTCTTCGACCTGTTTATAAGTAGCCATATAGTCCATGAACTCTTTTTCGAGCGTAGGCAGGGTAGTCTTGAGCGTCTTGAGCAGGAGTTCCAGCTCATCCTGACCCTTACCGGGCTTCTTTTGGCTTATGAGGCGCTGGTACTCCATGAACTGGTCGGGGTATTTCGCCATAAGGAAATTTGTCAGGGCCCAGCTCTCCGCATATGAATCGAGCACGCTTCCAAAAGCAAGGCCAGGGAAACTGCCTATCTTAAAGTTCATCAGGAATTCGATAGGGTTGACGCTCTTTTTCCGGGCGGCCTCCTGGAACGTGAAGAGCCAGTCTTCATCGATCCCGCCTATCGGATCCGTGCCGCAATAAGTAGCTATGCCTTCGTTGAGCCAGCTCTGAGCAGTGCCTTCATCGATCATATCGCTGGCTTCCATGGTATCGCGTTTTCTTATCTTCATTATCTCGTCGAGGATCTTCTCCTTCTCCTCCCATGAAGACGCCTCCATTATCTCTTTCTTCTTCTTGTCCAATTTTTCTTTATCGATATTAGGCTTAGACAAGACTATGTTCTGGAATCCCCAGTTGTGGAAAACCTCGTGCGCGAATTCATGCCGCACCGTGGAGATGGTCTGGTTCTCCATCTCGCTTTTATAAAGGCTGTATATATCCCAAAATTTGTCCGAGATCACTTTTGCCTGTCCCTCTACGAATATATGATAGCGTTTATCTACCTGCTTCTTAACGCTCTCGACCATCTTATCGAATGTGCCGCCGCCCCTGCCGATTATGACATCGAATACATATTTTTCCATACGCTCGCCGAAAGCGTTATAAGTGAAGAGGACTTTTTCGAGAGGACTGAAAAAACCTACGGCGAGCCATCCGGGCACTCCTTCGGCCGCGGCATAAACGACATAATCCATAAAATCGTCGAAGACGACCACGAAACACTGGTTCTGCGGAATCCTACCCCTGAACAATTTGAAGAACTTGAAATATATCTCGGTATAGACCGAATTTATCGTCTTCTTGTACTGCTTGACCGCAATGATATAGGAATCGGTCATTATGGTGATGTTGCCTTCCTTATACACCTTCATCTTGGGGAACTGCGCTTTGAGCGCCGCCGCCCTTTCATCGTTCTCTTTATCGCAGACCGGCATAAATATCAGGTGGTCTATATCTTTGCGGTCAACGCCCATCTCCAGGCGCCCGCCTCCTTCGGTAAATAGGAGTGTAATAGATCCAGGGGCGACCTTCACGATCTCACCGTCGAGCACAATACCGTTCGTACGCTTTATGACGACGCTGTTCTTATACGGCCATTCCACATCTTTCTGGGTCTTATACTCTACGCGGTCTACCTTTGCGGCGTCTATAACATACTTGTCGCCGCCCCAGTCAACAACATATTCCTTGCTGTTCTTTTCCAGAAGTTTTCCTTCGACTTTACCGCCATGTTTCAGGA
>JBAYFK010000050.1:0-9111 GCA_041667225.1 Candidatus Omnitrophota bacterium | reverse complement strand
TCGCACTTGCTGATGTCATTCAATTCGAGTACATAAGAAAACTGGCGGTTGTATTCGGTCCAGTTTTTTGATAAAAGCTTATAGTTACCCTCTCCCCTCGTCACCATATCTGCGATCTCGGTGCCCGGATAAGGGACCATTGTGCCTATTGATGCCACATGCGGGTTCGAGCGCACTGCGAAATTGATGGTATCGACCATCTCTTCAAGCTTTTCGTCCGGATGCCCAAGTATAAAACTCAAAAAACTCTCTATTCCTGCTTCGCGGCACAACTTGACCGCCCTTACGACATCATCCAGTTGAATATTTTTTTTCGACTGTTTAAGTATGCGGGGGTTACCGGATTCGACTCCAAAACATATCAGGTAGCAACCGGCCTTCTTCATCTTCTCGAGAAGTTCTTTCGTCACAAGATTTGCACGAGTCGAACACATCCATTTAACTTTTTTGCCCACACCTATCTCTATCATACCGTCCAGCAGCTCATGTATCCGTTTATGATCTAACGTAAAAGTTTCGTCAACGATCTCCATGGTTATTTTATCTTTAAGGCGCATGATATTTTTAAACTCATCCATGATGTTCGCAACCGAAAAATGCCTGACCGTATCCCCTAGCACCCTCATGCAATGATTGCAGCGGAATGGACATCCGCGCGCGGTTTCCAGCATATAATGCGTGGCGTATGGATAGAGCCGCCAATCAGGCAGAGGAAGCTCGTCTATATGCGTATCCCATGGCCGTGATTCGTTCTTTACGACCTTATCTCCATCTCTAAAAACGACCCCTTTTATCCTGGACAATACCTCTATAGATGCATGGCCGGATATAGCGTCTATCAATTCTTTTAAAGTCTTTTCGCCTTCACCAAAGACAAGATAATCAAGGCAAGGCTCTTCTCTTAATGTAGTCTCGGGTAGCACTGTGGCGTGACAACCGCCGATAACGGTTACGATACGTTTATTTATGTCCTTGACCGCCCTTGCTATCTCGTAAGCGTTATAGATATCAGGCGTCATGGCCGTTAATCCGACGATGTCCGGATTTTTATCAACTATCAGTTTCAGGATCTCTTCTGTCTTCAGCCGCTGAAGCTTGGCATCAATAAGGGTCACTTCATGGCCGAACTGGCGGGCATAGCTTGACAACCGGCCTATTCCAAGATGCTGCCAAGAGGCCAGGTCATACTTCTCGACCTGACGATATGCCGGAGGGTTTATCAGTACTATATTCATACATTCTCCTGTTTGATCAAGTTTTTACGGAAATAAATCTTAATATCAGGCCCCTGCAGCAATTGCTCCTGGCTCTTAAACGGATCTATCGATTCCATTTTTTTTAAATCTCCTATCAGGAATATCGGGAAGAAGAAGCTGAGCCGCGGGAAAGGAACAAATTCTTTTATCAGAATGTACTCTTCTTCCAGCTTATCGCAAGCTGCTTTCCTTTTGCTGTAAAAATCCCTTCCTTTATGATATTCCATCTGCGCCACATCCATGTCGTGAAAGCCGGTCAATATGACGTAGTCGGCATTCACCGTTCCTATTTGAACGGCGTCCAGAGTAGTCATCCTGTAAATATCGTACCTTTTCTGCCTGCGGTCTGTTTGCGCCAAATTCATCTCTTCTCGAATGAGCGTGCCGCCGCCGCCGCTTGACAACACAAGCGAAAGATCTCTTTTCAGCGTATCCATATTCCCTCTCAACTGCGGGACGTGGACAGGGGCAGTGCTTATGTGCCCTTCGGATAGGATGGTGGCATTCTCAGGGACGTTCTTCTCTATCCATGCGCTCGCTATAGTCCTGGTATCCGGGCGCGAGGTAAGAGCATTGTACCGCAGAATGTTAAGAAGAGAAGGTACGAGCGCTATGATAATGATCCCCGCGGCAAAATAACGCATTCCCCGGCGAGGCGTCTTCGTCAAAATGACGTTAAAAAATGCGGCCGTAATTATACACATGAATGGGACCACGGGTATCATATAATGAGCAAAGCCCGTGTATTTCATGTAAAAGAGATACATGACTTCCGGGTACGAGAGCAACAGCATCTCCTTTTTAGAACGTTTCATAATAAAGAAGATAGAGCTGATGAGCGCCAGGATCTCCAGCAATCCGCTTCCCATGGCGTCTTTTAGATGGTCCGTAAAATACCGGGTCCAGGAAGCGGCCTCAGGATAAAACAGCTGGCCGCTCATGGTCGTCACGTCTGTGTAAAAAAAACGCGGATCAATAACTGCATATATATTGCCCGCTGCAAAACCTATTATAAAGAATAGGCCGCTCATGATAAGTTTTATATCGAAGCAATATAACAAAAAATTCATCCTCTTCCCGCGCTGAATACCTGCGCGGTAAATGTATAGATGTGTCAGGAATATGAATACGATGCCGAAGAAAGAGTAGTACTTGGCAGCTGACGCCAGGCCCACAAATAACCCCGCTAGATTATAGAAACGGATCTTCGGATCCTTGCCGTCATCGCAGCGCCTCAATAAATGCGCGCACATCAGGAGAGCGCTCAGGAGAAAAAAAACGCTGAGCGGATCCTCCTTTGTCCATTTAGACATAACGAATGGCAAAAAAGATAAACTGAAAAAGAGCGAGGCCAGGAGAGCCGTCCTATTATTATAAAGCTTAAGGCAGATAGAATAGATCAGGAGAATACTGGCAATGCCGAAGAGAGATGTGGTTATCCGGCTTATCAAATAAAAATTCGTCGGGTTCATCAAATATTCTTTCAGGAGGTCCGTCGGGGAATGGTATATGCCGGTAAAAAACCTGATCCCATAATATGCCGCATATTCTCCGGCCAAGGTTAACGATAATAACATGCCGTGCTGAAATGTTTGCGGACGAAGATTGCCGGCGCTGAAACGTAACGCCGTTTCTACACTATTATTCTCATCGTGCCAATAGAGATGCGGCAGGTTCGTATCTATCTTATATAACCGTATCGCCAGTGAGAATATCAAGATCGCCGCTATCAAAAAATATTTAAGGGTTTTTCTCATATCAATGCCGGTCCTTAAGAAGAGAGCATACTCACTACCCTCTTCGCCAAAAAGAATAAGTGTTGAAGCGAGCGTATCTCTCTCAATTGGTAATATAGTATCTTAGGCCTCAGATGAAATTTCAGAAATGCTTTCCTCTGAAACTTCTTCAGCTCTTTTGCACTCATGTCGCCGTATACATAAGCCGCTTCGGATGGTTTAAGTTTTGACCAGTCCAGTTCTTTTAATTCGCCTTTTGCCTTAAGCTCGTCGTATATCTCGGTCCCGGGAAGCGGATGGAATATGGCAAATTGCGCGCGCTTCAGGTTAAGCTCCATCGCAAAGCGCACCGTCTCTTCCATCTCGGCGCGCGTCTCTCCGGGGAAACCTATCATAAATAGTCCCGTCGGCTTATAGCCGACCTTGTTCATTACCTTGACCCCTTTCCTGACATCATCGATCTTCAGGCTCTTCTTCATCAGGTCAAGGACCCGCTGGCTTCCGGATTCTATCGCGACCGTAAGCGTGTAACAGCGGGCTTTCTTCATCAAAGTAAGCATCTCCTCATCCAGGGAATCGAGCCTGAGTCCGCTTGAGCAATACCAATAAACGTCTATTTTGTCATCAAGGATCCCCTGGCAGAAGCGGCGCACGAATTCCCTGTCCATAGTAAAATTATCATCTTCTACGTGGATCTCCTTCACACCGTATTTTTCGCGCAAGAGCTTTATCTCTTCGATTATACTATCCGTGCTTCTATATCTTATCTTCCTGCCGGTTATAGTCCTCGTCGCGCAGAATGTGCAGGAAAAAGGACAACCCCTCGTAGTAAATATTGGCGCTATAGGAAAAGCTTTCATAAATCCCTGGTGTGGAGCCTCGGGGTAGGTACGCGGATCTATTAGATCCCATGCAGGTAAGCCCAAACCGTCCAGGTCATCCACCAATATGGGATCATTGCACTTTATCTTGCCGCCTTCTCTCCATATCAATCCCGGGATGTCCTCGAACTTGACGGCGGACCTTCCCGCGATGCGGTCTATGAACATAGGCAGGCCCTTCTCCCCTTCGCCTCTATAAGCATAATCAGCATCCTTGAAATGGATGAGCGAGTCTCCCAGGACTCCTGAAGGGTGCGCTCCTCCAACGATCGTGATCACCGCTTTATTCGCCGACTTTATTATGGCCAGGCTCTTCTGTACGTTAGCCACATCGCACGACCACACCTGGATCCCAACAATATCCGGCTTCTCCCGGCGGATGGCGGCTTCGAACGCGTCGAATCCCATCGAGTCCCTGATACAGTCGATTATATTCACCTCATGGCCCGCCTTACGAAGTGCAGTAGCCAGATACCCCAATCCTATCGGCGGGGATATTATATACGTATTGCTTATAGGCCTTACCAGAAGTACTTTCATTATTTTCCTCTTAAACCTTTTTACCTATTCCCCACAAGACCAGCCCGCAAAGCCTCGAAAATATGGAGCTTTCGATCTTGTCGGTGATGCCCTCGCGCACATTATCGAATAAGAACCTCAAAAAAGCGCTTCCATAGTAAGGATGCACCCTCACATCTTTACAACCCGCCTTCTCGAACATCGACTTAAAATATCCGCCGGTAAAAGGCTTTCCATAAGTCCTGATTATACCGTGTTTAGCCCTGCCGCTCAGGATCTCGAAAAGTATGGTACCCGCGCAGTAGGGAGTGACCAGGTTGGGGACTACGGCGATCACCGTGCCGCCCGTCTTGCATACACGCACCTGCTCCTCAAGAGCGCGCCTGGTCTCCTTAAAATGTTCGATAACGCCGATGCTGTATACTATATCAAAACTGTTGTCCTTATACGGAAGATTACGTGCGTCCGCTTCCAGAGCGCGAAAATTACGCCCATTAACATATGCAACACTGTCGTAGGTTATGTCTACCCCCCTGACAGAAGCTCCGCGGTTCTCAAAATATTCCATCGACAAGCCCCTGCCGCAGCCCACGTCGAGCGCTTCCTTGCCTTTGAGGTCAGGAAGATACCGGTCGAACATCCTGCGCGTAGCATAATCGAAATACCCCTTCTTCTCCTGCACCACGTTCTCTTCCGTCCAGTATTTTTCTAATTTTTCCCTGTCGCTCATGGCTATACCCGCACCCGTTTCTTTGCCTTGCATAGGAATATCGTTCCCGGCGAATAAAAATCGACATTTTGTATTTCTGTAATTTCCCGGACATCGAACCCTTTCTTCTCCAGATACCGGGTGACTTCAGCCGGATCCACCCTGCTTAAACGTACAGGTGAGAACAGATTCTCCAGTATGGTCTGGGATAAAGGCTTGCCGCCCTTCGCGCGGATCTTCCTTTTCAGAAAGAGCCCTGCAACAGGCAGAAGGCAGACAGATAATATTGAGGCCATTGGCTTAGCCGCTCTTTTATTGAACCTGCATAATATGCGCCTGCAGCCTTCATATACACCGTCAAGCTCGCCCTTTTTCAACAAAAATAGGGTGATCGTCCCGCCTTCGGCCGTAATACGCGCGAATTCGTCGATCCCAGCGAATACGTCTTCCACATACGGCAGGGCTCCGATCGAGAATATTGCATCGAACAGAGCGTCCCCGAAAGGCATTTTAAGGATATCCGCCTTCTGGAACTTAAGGTTGCCAAGTTTATAATGCTCTGCCCATCTAGAACCGACGCTAAGGCTTTGGGCGCTCAGATCGACTCCGGTCACCATCTTTGCCCCATTACGCGCGAAGAAAAGGGCTGCTGTCCCTGTCCCGCAGCCGGCATCAAGGATCATCTTACCTTCGATCTCATCCCTGTTAAAACATACGCCGCAAACACGCGCCATCTGCTCATAATGAGCATGGAATGTTTCATCTTTTTTATCGAACTCTGAACCTACCAGGTCGAAGAGCGTACCGATCTTCTCTTCCTTCATTTCGAGCGCCCTTTCCTGATCTGGTCGACTTCCTTTTTGAACCGGATAATGTTTTTTAGATGGCGTATGCTGTCCCTGAAAAGTTTCACCGTCGTTTTGTTTGACTCGTCACGCATACACAGGGTCTTCATCTCTTTTATCTTATATCCCCGCAGATACGACCTCACCATGACCTCGGTATCCCAAAACCAATATTTATCTTTTATCTCATCCAAAACAGGCAGGATCTTTTCCCTGTTGAAGAATTTGTAACCTGTCTCCGGGTCTTTTATTCCGGTTCTCAACAAAACCGTAAAAATGAGCCTGTATACTTTGCTGGCTATATAACGGTCAAGTATGCTGATCTGCATTTTATATACCCGGAACGCGGTCGCGACGTCAGCGCCGTTTTCCAGCTCAATACATAATGGCAGGATATAATGCGCAGGGACCTGAAGATCTATATCGAGAAAACCGGCGATCTTTCCACGCGCATCTCTTATGCCGTCCTCGACCGTCTTTCCCCTGCCCATGTTCGAGCTATGGCATATTAAACGTATATGTTTATCGGAACCTGCAAGTCTCCTGGCGATCTCGACGGTCCTGTCGCCGCTAAAATCGTCAACGAGTATGATCTCATACCGCCATATCGTATCATCAAGCAGCTCCTTTATCTTTAATACATTCTGCTCGAGCACGCCCTCTTCATTATAGCAGGGGATGATAACGCTTAAGTCCAATATCTCATCTTTCATGTCTTTAGGCTCCTTAGAATAGAATCTTTTTCACGGAATCGATAATAAAATCCGCGTCACTGCCTGATAGCCCCGGATATATGGGCAGCCGGATAAGCGTCGAGCTCGCGAGTTCGGTCATGGGGAAATCTCCCGGCCTGTATCCGAGCACCTTCCTCCCGTATGGAGATGTATGAAGAGGAACAAAATGGAATGTGGCTTCAATTCCGCTTTGCCGTAACTTTGCTATGCAGTTATCGCGCTCTTTTTCGGAATTGACCCTAAAATAAAATATGTGGCCGTTTATGTCTATGCCGTCCGGCACATGAGGCAGGATAATGATCCCTTTGTCCGCAAGGCATTGCAATCCGTCACGATAGCGCAAAAATATCTTTTTCCTTTTTCCGGTAATATCGTCCATCTTTTTAAGCTGCTCAAGAAGGACCGAAGCCAGTATGTCGGAAAGGACATAACTGCTTCCGTCGTCTATCCAGCTGTACTTATCTATCTGCCCTTTGAGATATGCCGCCCTGTTCGTACCCTTCTCCCTCTTTATTTCGGCCTGATCGAAGTAATCGCCGCTCGACGTCAAGAGAGCGCCGCCCTCGCCGCATGTTACGTTCTTGGTCGCGTGAAAACTAAAAGCGCCCATATCGCCGATCGCGCCAAGATATTTGCCGTGATACCGGGCATTGATCCCGTGCGCCGCATCCTCCACGACCGCTATGCCCTTCTTCCGGGCGATCTTCATTATCAGGTCCATATCACACGAAACTCCGGCATAATGAACCGGCACTACAGCCCTCGTCTTACGCGTGATCTTCTTTTCCATGTCTGCGGGATCAATGTTCAGGGTATGTTCATCTATCTCCGCAAATACGGGTACCGCCTTCTGGCGCACGATCGCGTTGGCGGTCGACACAAATGTGAAGCTGGGGCATATCACCTCATCACCCGGCTTAAGCCCTATCAACATGAGCGCAAGTTCAAGGGCATGGGTCCCGGACGTGGTCAGGAGCGCATGCCTCGAGCCGAACCTCTTCTCAAGGATAGACTCACACTCTTTACAGTATGGGCCATTACCTACTATCCTGGACTTCCTGATAGCTCCGGAGGCGGCCCGGCTCTCTGCAGAGCTTATATACGGCTTATTAAATTGTATAGTTTTCGATCTCATATATATTCCTTATGACTTCTCTTTCTTACGCGTGAACCTGAGAATAGAACTCTCTGTCTAGCCCAGCAGCCCAAGCAGAGCGTTAAACGCTCTCCAGTAGCGTTTAACATCATCCATTGACCTAATACTCATAAGATTATTGACCATTACCTTCGGGGACGAATAAAATTTCTTGTGCGCAGTGCCATAATATCGCAATAACTTTTCCTTACCCAGAAGCGGATTCACATATATGGGATTTGAAAAATCAGTAGAACTGTAATCGTCCCACACGACATCCTCCCGCAATCCTCCATCCTGCCTGCACTGCTCCAAAAGCTCAGTGCCGGGATATGGCACCGGTAGAAAGAATAATGCCGTATGAGACGCAAGGGTCCTGGCAAGATCTATCGTATTTTCTACTTCAGCGGCAGTTTCTCCCGGAAGGCCGAGGATATAGCATGCCATGATATTCAGGCCCGCTTTTTTTGCGGCATCGACCCCCTTGATTATATCCTCTTTGCTCTGGTGTTTCTTTATAAGTTTCAGCGATGAATCGTTCGCTGATTCAATACCAAATGTTACCTGCCAGCAACCCGCCTTCTTCATAAGCCTGGCCAGTTCCAGATCGATCTGGTCCACCCGCGAATTGCACATCCAGGATAGATCATATTTATCTCTCAGGAGCCGTTCACAAAATTCAACGACATAACGTCTTGAATTTATAAAGCTTGAGTCCTGTATGTAGAGGCCCTTCGCGCCATACTCCTTTATCAGATAATCTATCTCTTGAAATACACTATCAAGCCCCCTCAACCTGAGCTTCCTTCCGTGAACTTTTGAGGCGGAACAGAAAGTACATAAGAACGGGCAGCCTCTTGAAGCAAGTATTGGAAAGCTTGGCAGCCTTTTATATTGCGTCGGATGCGGCAAGTATTTTTCCATCTTAAGAAGATCATAACTTGCCATCGGTATCGAATCGAGATCCTGAATAAGCTGGCGCGGTTTCGTCCTCTTATAAGCCTTGCCACCCCTGTACATAATGCCGTCTATATTTTCAAGCGAATTTATCTTTCCGGACTTCCAGTCTAACAATTCCGAAAATGTAACTTCGCCTTCTCCGATAACGATAACATCCGCACCGGAACACTCTTCTAGCGACTTTTCCGGAAGAACGGTCGCGTGCACGCCGCCAAGCACTACAAAAGCGCCCGGCAGGGCCTTTTTCACAAGATCGGCCGTATTAAAAGTGTATCTTGCCGTATTTGTAAAGCAGGGTATCCCAACAACGTCAAACCTCTCATCCTTCAAGAATTT
>JBAYFK010000049.1:0-9208 GCA_041667225.1 Candidatus Omnitrophota bacterium | reverse complement strand
GAGTGGGGCAGCTTCAATATCCTGAAGACCACAAAATACGATATAGAGCTTGATAAACGATCATGGAACTGCGGCCACCAGATAATGGAGAAGATGGTATCCGGTATGTATCTCGGCGAGGTTGCGAGACTGGTATTAAAAGACCTTATAAGGAAGGGCTTGATCTTCGACGGGATGAGTTCTCCGGCGTTCGATACGGCCTGCAATTTTAGAACTGAATATATGTCGCGCGTCGAAGGAGATACCTCGATAGCCCTTACGGGTGTTTCGCGCCTTTTGAACCAACTCGGTATCAAGCGGCCGTCTTTGGATGACAGGAAGCTTGTCAAAAAGATATGTAAAATTGTAGGCTTGCGAGCCGCGCGCGTAAGCGCCGCGGCGATAGCCGCTGTCGTTACGAAGATGGATCCAGCTCTTTCTCGGAACCACACAGTCGCCATCGACGGATCCGTATACGAAAAATACCCCGGTTTTGCCGGGAACATAAAAGCGGCGCTTTTGGAGCTGTTCGGGAAGAGGTCGTCCCGCATAAAACTTCGGCTTGCCAAAGATGGATCGGGAAAAGGGGCGGCTATCATAGCCGCTGTTGCGTAAGGAAGGGTGAGAGGACGAATGAAAAAGAGAAGGCCCAAAAAAGATCATAAGGTTGATGCGCGTCAAGAGAGCCAGGAGCACTTCCGGAAAGCTGTCCTGCACGCGCCGTTCCCTGTCATGATATATGCCGAGGACGGGGAGGTAGTAGAGATAAGCCGGGTGTGGACGGAAATTACCGGATATAAACATAAGGACATCCCTACCCTGAAAGCATGGGTTGAAAAAGCGTTCGGCCAAAAAGACGGTTTTGCCAGGCCTTATATCGATAACTTGTACAATCTTAATATGAAGGTGGAAGAGGGCGATTATCAGATAATGACCAAAAACGGCGAAAAACGCATCTGGTCGTTCAGCTCTTCGCCGCTAAGCACATTACCCGACGGGCGCCGGCTCGTCATAAGTATCGCCGCTGACATAACGAAGCGTAAAGCCGCGGAAAAAGAGGTCCAGGAGAGCGCGTGGCGGCTGAACATGGTCATTGAGCGCGCCGGTAACGGCATTACGGTCAGCGATAACCAGGGCAATTTTGAGATATTCAATTCAAAGATGCAGGAGATCACCGGATATACGATCGACGAGGTCAACTGCTGCCGTGATTTCAGCGCCGTTCTGTATCCTAATAAGGTCGACCGTCATAATGCTATCGAGGGCCTGAAGTCAGCAAAAAGCGGTGAAGGCTACCATGAGGCGGAGACAGTAATATGCGCTAAGGACGGATCGAAGAAGACCTTACTCGTATCGACATCCGTCATACATTACAAAGATAAAGACATGTTCCTGAGCGTCTATCGCGATATAACTGAGCGTAAAAACTCGGAGGAGGCCATTATAGCTGCGTACAAGATGACGCGCAGCATCCTCGACATGGCGCCCATAGGCATATATCTTGCCAGGTCCGACGGAAGTATAGAATATGTGAACTCCGCGATGCTCGAGATGTCGGGGGATACCCGCGAACAGTTCGAGAGCATGAATATCCTGAAGGTCCCCTCATATAAAAAGGTGGGGCTGGATAATTTGTTAAAAGCCGCTTTAAAGGGAAAGCCGTTCTTTATAGGCCCGGTAGAATTTACCTCATACTATGCTAAGAAGACGACCATAAGGAATTTTACGGGACTGCCGGTAAAAGAGGGGGGCGAGAATAAGGTCCTCATATTCGCAGAGAACCTTACGGAGCTTAAGAAGAAAGAAGATGAGCTCATCAAGCTGTCACAGGCAGTTATGCAGAGCAGTACCGCGGTAGTGATAACCAATTTAAAAGGCCAGATAGAGTACGTAAACCCGAGCTTTACAAGGCTCACCGGTTATACTAGCGATGAAGCTATCGGGAAACACACCCGGCTATTGAAATCCGGAGAGATCCGCCGCTCGGTATATAAACAATTATGGAGATCGATCGTTTCAGGCGGAGAGTGGCGGGGAGAATTCCATAACAAGAAGAAAGACGGGAAGCTCTATTGGGAATATGCGTCGATATCGCCGGTAAGGGGCCCGGACGGCGCCATATCGCATTTTATTAAACTTGCTGAAGACGTTACTGAACGCAAAAAGAACGAGAAGATAATCGAAGAGACCCGTGACCAGCTTGCTCTTCAGGCCATGGACCTTCAAAAAGCGAACGTAGATCTGAAGCTCTTATACAATGAATTGGAAAAGAAGAATTTAGAGCTTCAGAAGCTCGACAAGCTGAAGTCAGATTTTATATCGACGGTTTCGCACGAACTGCGTACGCCGCTGTCCATAACGAAGGAAGGCATAAGCCTTGTGCTCGATGAGGTGCCGGGCAGGATAAATGAAAAGCAGCGGGAAGTCCTCTTCACCTCCAGGAATAACATAGACAGGCTTGCCAGGATCATAGGCGACCTTCTCGACATATCGAAGATCGAGTCCGGCGCAGTGGGTGTGAGAAAGGAATTCATAGACCTCGCCTTTATCATAAACCAGATAGCGGGATTTTTCATGGTAAAGATGAAGGAGAAGGGGCTGAAGCTGAGGGTTAAGGTCCCGAAGGACGGTGTCACTCTGAACGCGGACGGCGACAAGATGACGCAGGTCCTGATGAACCTTGTCAATAACGCGATCAAGTTCACCGATAAAGGCTCCATCACCATAGAGGTAGAAGCGATCGACGGCTACGTCCAGTGTTCCGTAAAAGACACCGGCATGGGCATATCTAAAGAGAACCTGCCCAAGGTGTTCGATAAGTTCCAGCAGTTCAGCCGTGTCCCCGGGGCCGGCGAAAGAGGGACGGGGCTGGGGCTTTCAATAGCTAAAGGGATAATAGATGCGCATAACGGGAAGATATGGGTTGAGAGCGCTCTGGGCAAGGGCTCCCGTTTTACATTCACTTTACCGAAGACGTAAGGAGGTGTTCGATGCCGAATAAGAAGATACTTGTAGTTGACGACGAACTCGATTTTTTGAAGCTGATGAAGATGAGGCTTGAGGCGAACGATTACGAGGTCATAACGGCCGCGAACGGAAAAGAGGCGCTCGACCTCATAAAGTTCCGTAAGCCCGACGCCGTTCTTCTCGATATACTCATGCCCGGCATGGACGGCCTTCAGGTGCTTAAGATCATAAGGAAACATGATAAGGAACTGCCTGTCTTCATGGTGACCGCATTCTCGAACATGGAAAGGTTCGAAGCGGCAAATAAGCTCGGGGCTTCAGGATTTATCGTTAAATCGAACGACCTCAAGAAAGAGATCGAAAATATAACCAGCGCGATAATGCTTTCGGATAAATTCAAAGGCCAAAAAAAAGTGTAACACGCACCTCTTGATCATCTATGGGAAAAAGACGCTATATAGCACACGTGGACATGGACGCTTTTTTCGCGGCCATAGAACAGCGTGATGATCCGCGGTACCGCGCGAAACCCGTCATCATAGGTGCCGATCCGAGGGGAGGGAAAGGCCGGGGGGTCGTATCGACATGTTCTTACGAAGCGAGATCATTCGGCGTTCATTCCGCTATGCCTATAGGAGAAGCCTATAGAATATGTCCTCAAGGCATTTTTTTACCTGTCAATATGGAGAAGTACGAAGCGGTTTCACGACGGATATATGAGATATTCTATAGTTTTACCCCCGACATCGATCCGGTAGGCATAGATGAGGCGTTCCTCGATATGACGGGAAGCTTCCACCTATTCGGCACAGCGCTCCAGGCATGTTTATCGATAAAAAAGCGCATCAGGGAAGATACCGGGCTCACGGCTTCCTGCGGCCTTGCCCCGACGATGATGGCCGCGAAGATAGCCTCTGACCTTAAGAAGCCCGACGGCATGGTGGAGGTTCAAGAGGACGCTCTTTTGGAATTTCTTCATCCTCTCGATGTCAGAAGATTGTGGGGCCTGGGCCCAAAGTCAGAAGCGGTACTTAACGGTATGGGCATAAAAACGATAGGCGACCTTGCAGGACGGGACGTTGACCGTTTAGAATCGGTACTCGGAAAGAACGGGCGGCATCTATGGGAACTTGCCAACGGTATCGATGAAAGAAAAGTAGAAGGCCCGTCGGAGGCCAAGAGTATAAGCAACGAGACCACATTCGAACGGGACACTTCCGACAGGACCATCATTGAGCGGGAACTCATATCTTTATGCGAGAAGGTCTCCGGCCGCATGAGGAGCGGTAAGCTGAAAGCCCGCACGATCACGTTAAAGATAAGGCTCGAAGGTTTTCATACTTATACGCGCTCATTGACGATCCTATCGCCGACGAATTTTACCGAAGTTATCTATAAAGAGATATCCGCTCTTTATGATAAATTCGACAGGAAGGGCAAGCGCGTGCGTCTCATAGGCGTAAGGGCAACCGGTTTTTCCGGTTCAGAGATAAAAGACAGTCTTTTCGGGGATCCGGCGGATGAAAAGCGGGAAAAGGTGCATAGCGCGATAGATCTTATCAGGGAGAAGTTCGGCGAAGGCGTCATATACAGGGCAGGGGGTATGCAGTAATGGCTACAAGGTACGATACGGTTGTGATCGGCGGAGGGGCCGCAGGGATCGTTGCGGCGATAAGCGCGAAGCGAAGACACGCCAACTGCCTTCTCGTAGAAAAGAAAGACCGTCTCGGAAGAAAGGTCCTGGCATCCGGTAACGGCAGATGTAACCTGATGAACGAAGAGTTGTCGGAGTCTTTTTATAACCGCTCATCGAGAGGCCTCGTTAAGAGCGTATTCTCCAGGTTCGGGAAGGCCGCCATATTGAGCTTTTTTCAGGAGCTGGGCCTTAAAACATATTCGGAAGGCTCGAGGATATTTCCCGCCACCAATCAATCCGGTTCTCTTTTAAAATGCCTTGAGCTGGAACTCAAACGTCTCTCCGTCCCTGTTGAACTCAACTTTGATGTCTCCGGCATAGCCTGTTCGCCCGGAGGATTCAGGGTGACCCCTAAAAAAGGCGCCGCCGTCGATTGTGGACAAGTCATAATTGCGTCGGGAGGAAAGTCCTATCCCGCATTTGGTTCGGACGGCAGCCTTTTCGATGCCGTAAAAAAGCTGGGGCATAGCATCATAGAGCCCGTTCCCAGCGTAGTGCCGCTTGTGGTCAAAGATCCTCTTTGTCATCTATTGCAGGGGCAGAAGATAAATGCCAGCGCCAGGAGCGTGATAAAGAGCGCTCTAGGCAGCTTCGTGAAAGGGGACTTGCTCTTTACAAAATACGGCTTATCCGGCACGGCGATCCTGGATATTAGCGAAGAAGTATCTATAGCGATGAACAGAGAGCGGGTTAAAGATGTGGCCGTATCTGTAGATATGGTCCCTTTTATGGATAATGAACAATTGGAGAGCGAGATATCGAGCAGGATCGCTAAAGGGTGGGCGAGAGAAGACCTCATTTCCGGTATACTGCCCAATAAATTCCAGGCGGCGCTTAAAGACCTGCTCAATAAAGACGCCAAAAATATAGCCGGAGCTCTCAAAGACCGGCGTTTCAATGTGACGGGCACCAGAGGATGGAATGAGGCGGAGTTTACCGCCGGCGGAGTGGACTCATCGGAAATAAAAGAGTCTACTCTTGAGTCGAAGATTAAAAAGGGCCTTTATCTGGCGGGTGAAATATGTGATGTGGACGGCCGGCGAGGCGGTTATAATCTGGCGTGGGCATGGGCGTCGGGATATATCGCGGGCATGACAGAATGATAAAATAATAGTATAATCAAACCTATGAAAAAACTCACAAGCGAAACATATGATATTGCAGTCGCGGGCGGCGGCCCGGCCGGCGTTATGGCGGCGATACGCGCGGCTGAACTCGGGCGGCGCGTTGCGCTCATCGAGAGGAACGACTCTATCGGTAAGAAGATAATGATCACGGGTAAGGGCAGGTGCAATATAACTAACGTCGCGCCTATAGAGACTTTTATAGAAAAATTCGGCTCGAGCGGGCAGTTCTTACGCACTGCTTTCTTCTCATTCTTCAATCAGGACCTCGTCGATATGCTCGCGGCAAAAGGGCTTGAGACTAAAGCGGAAAGGCAGGGGCGCGTCTTCCCGGTTACGGACAAGGCCGCTTCCGTAGTAGAGGTCTTGAAAAAATACCTTATTGAGAACAATGTCGATATATTATATGGCGAACGGCTGGCAGGAGTAACGAAAGACAGCAAAGGTTTCAAGCTCGAGTTTGAAAGCGGCAGGATCATCGGCGCCGATAAAGTTATACTGGCTACAGGCGGAGCTTCGTATAAGGTGACCGGTTCGTCCGGAGACGGATTTAATATTGCGCAAAAACTAGGCCATAAGGTGATACCTTTGAAGGCAGGGCTCGTTCCGCTTAAAGTAAAAGAAGCATGGATAAAGAGCCTCCAGGGGCTGGCGCTTGAGAATATTCGCGTAACTTTCCAGTACGGAAAGAAGAAAATAGTTTCGGATATCGGAGAGCTCATGTTCACCCACTTCGGCGTTTCCGGGCCGCTGGTGCTTGACTTAAGCGGCGAGATCGTTGAGCTGATTCCTGAGCATAAAGAGGTGGCCCTCTTTATTGATATGAAACCGGGGCTGCGTAACGAACAGCTGGAGAGCAAGCTGATCCACAAGTTCGCGAGTAAAGGCCATAGCATGCTGAAGAATATCCTGCGCGACATCATGCCTTTGAGACTGATACCGGTATTCGTGCATATTGCCGGCTTAAGCGGCGAGAGGGAGACCAATCAGATCACTCAAGATGAGAGGAGGTCGATGGTGAAGCTCTTAAAGGCGTTCCCGCTTACCGTGAACGGGAGCCTCCCAATAGAAGAAGCGATGGTGACCGGAGGCGGTGTTTCGACCAAGGAGATAAACCCGAGGACTATGGAATCGCGGATCGTACCGGGACTGTATTTTGCGGGAGAGATAATAGACGGCGCCGCATCGAGCGGCGGGTACAATCTCCAGCAGGCGTTTTCGACCGGCCATTTGGCCGGAGAGATGGCGGCTTCATGAGGAAGATAATCCTGGCTTCGAAGTCAAAGGCGCGGCGTGAATTGTTGAGAAAGATCGGCCTTAAATTCAGTGTGGCATCGTCGAATGCGGAAGAGTCCAAGTCGCTGGAGAAAGGCTGTTCCCATCTGGTCATCGCCAATGCCCTAAAAAAAGCCGCGGACGTTGCCAAGAGGTACGATTCCGGGATAATAATAGGGGCCGATACGGTCGTTCTCGTAGGCAGTAAGATAATAGGGAAGCCCCGCGACATGAAAGACGCGTTCAGGACCCTCAAGCTTCTCTCTAAAGCTCCGCAGTGGGTCTATTCGGGAGTCGCTGTGATAGATGTAGATAACAAGAAGATCTACACGGCGAGCGAGAAGACAAAAGTTTATATGTACCGTCTTACCGGCCGGCAGATAAAGAATTATTTCAAAAGGACGTCTCCGCTCGATAAAGCAGGCAGTTTCGATATACAGGGATTGGGAGGCATATTCATCGACCGCATAGAAGGATGTTTCTACAATGTTGTGGGTCTGCCGCTTGCTAAGCTTGCGAAGATCCTTATGAAGACGGGAGTGGAGATTTTCTAAAGGAGGCGCTTCTTGAATATCGACGACGCTTTTTACAGGGACCTCATAGAGAACCTGCAGGAAGGGGTATATTTTGTCGATCGCGACAGGAAGATACGATATTGGAATAGAGGCGCTGAAAGGATCACGGGCTTTAAGAGCGCGGAAGTGCTCGGCAAATACTGTTGGCACTCGATCGTCATGCATCGCGATGAGCAAGGCAATGACCTTTGCGAAATAGGACGGTGCCCGATGGTCAGGGCGATCATCGAGGAACGGATATTTTCGGCGGATATGTCTATCGCCCATAAAGACGGCCACCGTATCTCTATAACGACCCGCATCATGCCTATGCGCGATTCCGAGGGGCATGTGATGGGAGCCGCCGAGGTATTCAGCGACAAGTCGTCCAGCATGGATAAGCTCGAGAAGTTCGTCCTGCTCGATCCTGTAACGGAGCTGGCGAACAAGCGCCTTGCTACAATGAACCTTACGATGAGACTGAGCGAGCGCAAGCGCCACGACCTGCCGTTCGGCGTAATACTTGCCGATATAGACAAGTTCAAGAAGATAAACGAGGAATACGGCCATGACACCGCCTGTGATGTGCTGAAGGCGGTAGGAAAGACCCTGCAGAGCTGTCTCAGGACCTTCGATGTCGTGGCGCGATGGGACGGAGGAAAGTTCCTCGTTATAATAGTCCATGCGGACAGGGACCAGCTATTCTTTATAGCGAACAGGCTGCACATGCTCGTTAAAGAACTCAGCATATTCGCGGCTAACGGCATCCTGCGTGTTACTATCTCTGTCGGAGCGACTTTTGCGGATCCCGCGGATACGGTAGAGAAGCTTCTCGAGAGAGCGTCAGGGCTCCTCGAGCAGAGTAAGACTGCGGGCGGAGATTCAGTATCTACAGCTTAATATAGGCGGTAATTTAACTGTGCGGTTGATAGAAAAAGAGTATTGTTATATAGTCGAAGATTTTTTTCCCGCATCGGTCGTGGCGGGTTTTACGAAGAATGGTCTCGAGGGAAGACTTCCGGCGGATATGAAGAAGGCCGTCTCTTTCTTGAGAGAGGACGCCTCTGTTTGTTATATGAAACAGGTGCATGGATCGACAGTAGTCCGCTCAGATTGCGAAGGCGTTCATGAGGCGGACGCTCTTCTCACCCGCGAGCGCTCTCTAGCCCTTGTTGTAAGGACGGCGGATTGTATGCCCATAACGCTTTATAGCGACGCCCTTGATACCGCCGGAGTTGTGCATATGGGCTGGCGCTCGGCACGGGACGGCATACTGGAGAAGATCAGCCCGGACATGACATCGTTCAAAGCCGTAGCGGGCATCAGCTTACGGAAGTGCTGTTATGAAGTCGGCAGGGATTTTTTGGGCATCGAGGGATTTAAGCCTTTTATAGAAGAGCGAAGCGGTAAGTTATATTTCGACCCTGTCTCTTTTGCTAAAGGATCGCTCATGGGTCTGGGGCTTAAAGAAGAGAATTTTCTGGATCTGGGAGTGTGCAGTTATTGTTCGCCATCCGGTTTCTTTTCACACAGAAGGACAAAGACCGAATGCCGGACGCTATCTTTCATAATGAGGTGTCATGGATAAAAATTCAGCCTTTATGAGCAGTCTC
>JBAYFK010000048.1:0-9258 GCA_041667225.1 Candidatus Omnitrophota bacterium | reverse complement strand
TTTAGGTCGTTCTGCTTACTCTTCTCTATAGCGTCTATCAGGTTACGCGCGCTCTTCTCGCCCATCCTGTTGAGGTTCTTGACATCATCGAATTTTAAACTGTACAGGTCGCCGTAATCTTTGATCAGCCGCGAATCGACCAGCTGTCCTATTATCGCTTCCCCCGCATTCTCTATATTCATCGCATCGCGTGACGCAAAATGGATAACAGCTTCTTTTATCTGCGCCTGGCATCCCACGTTCCCGCATCTGAGCGCCACCTCTTCGGCGTCCCTCATAAGCTTTGAACCGCAAACGGGGCATTCGCCGGGCACCTGAAAACTCTTTTCCTTACCGGTCCTCGCGCTCTTTTCTACGGAAAGCACTTTGGGTATTATCTCGCCTGACTTTTCCACAAAGACCTTGTCGCCTATCTTTACGTCCAGCCTCTCTATCTCGTCAAAGTTATGCAGAGTCGCCCGGGAAACTGTCGTTCCGGATAGATGGACAGGCTCAAGTATAGCTACCGGAGTTATTGTGCCGGTCCTGCCCACCTGGACAATAATATCCTTCACCTTTGTCAGCGCCTTCTCGGCCGGGAACTTGTAGGCGATGGCCCATCTCGGGCTCTTCGATGTCACGCCGAGCTTCTTTCTCGACTCAAGGTCGTTCACCTTAAGCACCATGCCGTCTATGTCGAACTCTAGAGAGCCCCTCTTAGCCTCCCATTCATCACAATATTTGATCGCATCATCGATCGAACCGCATGATCTGTAATGGGGATTTACCCTGAAACCTGACCGCTTAAGATATTCCAGTATCTCAATATGATCCTTAAAGCCGATGCCTTCATAGTGCCCTATCCCATAAACATAAATATTAAGGTGCCTCTTTACTACTGCGGCCGGATCGAGAAGCTTAAGAGATCCGGCAGTGGCATTCCTCGGATTCGCAAAAAGATCTTCACCCAGCTTCTCTTTAATTTTATTGAGGCTGTCGAGCTCATGTTTAGTCATATATACTTCGCCGCGGACTTCCATGACCTTAGGAAAACTCTTCTCTTCTCCTTTTAAAGTGAGGGGAATGGCCCTTATCGTCCTGAGGTTGCCGGAGACATCGTCGCCTTCGACGCCGTCGCCTCTCGTAGCGCCGCGGACGAACTTACCGTTCTCGTACAACAGGGAGATGCTCACACCGTCGAACTTCAGCTCCACCGCGTACTCGACAAGACTGCTTTTCAGGTTCTTCTTTACCCTTTGATCGAAATCCCTCAGCTCTTCGGCGGAATAGGTATTGTCCATGCTGAGCATCGGCTCTATATGTTTAACTGCGGGAAACGATTTTACAGGAGCTCCTCCCACGCGCTGGGTGGGAGAATCCTTCGTTATCAGCTCAGGATGCAGAGCTTCCAGGTCTTTCAACTTTCTGTATAGAGAATCATATTCCTGATCGGATATCTCCGGAGAGTTAAGCACATAATAGAGATGGTCGTGCCGCCTTATCGCTTCGCGTAAACTCTCTATCTCTTTTTTATGATCTTTTACCGGCATCTTCACCTACCCGTTGACAATCTGTATGCCAGGAAATCGGGGAGCCCGACCTTCAAGATCTTTTCCTGAGCGGCCTTGATATCGTATTTAACCCTCTTAAGCTCGATAGTCCTCTTCTCGTCATCATATACGACATATGAAGCCTTGGGATCGAAGTCCCGAGGCTGTCCGATCGATCCGGAATTCACTACGTACTTGCTTCTATCTTCCATCTCGATCGATTTTCCCGCAAAATATTTTACTTTGTCCGCTTTGGAATAAAAGATACTGCCGACATGCGAATGGCCGACAAAACATAACGGGACCTTCATAAGGGACATGGTCCGGCGCGCATCCGCGTCGCTCAACATATATCCGAATTCAGAGGGAGAATCAAGAGTGCCGTGAGTCAGGACGAACTTACGGGTCTCGTGAACGAGCTCAAATGTCTTCAAAAATTCCAGCTCTTCGGCGGTCAGGACCTTCCTGGTCCATAGGACCGCCTCTCTCGCATCGGCGTTAAATAAACTTATGTCGGTAAGGCCCAAGACCGCCCATTCATGATTTCCCGCTACAAGCGCCTTTGGTTTAAGTTCTTGAAGGAGCTTGAGGCACGCATGTGGGTCCGCTCCGTATCCGATCACGTCTCCCAGGCAAAGGTAGGCGTCTATTCTTTCTTTTGATAAAGCGTCTACAGCAGCCCTGAACGCTTCGTAATTACTGTGTATGTCAGATATGACCCCATAACGCATCGTCTTAGAACCTTATGTCGAATCCTGAAAACTCGCCGGTCGCTTCTTCCCAGGCGGTATCTGTGTCGTTTATATATTCCTTAAATACCTTGGCGATCTTCTCGAGGAACTCGTTCAGTTCCTCTCGAGCGCCTTCGCACACTGCTTCTACCCGCCCGTCGCTCAGGTTCATCACCCAGCCCGTCAGGCCTAAAGAGACCGCGGCGCGCTCCGCCGTAAAGCGGAATCCTACCCCCTGAACATCGCCCGAAAATATCACATGGAGCCGCTTATTCATGACTTACCATTTTTTAAATATGAAGAAGACCGCCCCTATTATCATAAGGAAGCCCACTATGTAATTCCATTTCAGCTCTTCCTTAAGATAGATGACGGAGAAGACGCAAAATACTATCAGGGTGATAGCCTCCTGCATCGTCTTCAATTGCGCGGTCGAATATTTATAAGAGCCTATGCGGTTTGCCGGCACCTGAAAACAGTACTCGGCGAACGCTATCAGCCAGCTTATCATCACCACTTTAACTATGGGTGAACTTTTGAATTTGAGGTGGCCATACCAAGCTATCGTCATGAATATGTTGGATATGGTCAAAAGGATCAGTGTCTTCATGTTATCTTGTTATATTATGTAATTTGCTTAATTACCGACAAATCTCTCAATAAAAAATGGTCGGGGCGCTCGGATTTGAACCGAGGACCTCTTGGTCCCGAACCAAGCGCGCTAGCCAGCTGCGCTACGCCCCGTCCAAAAGCAACTTAACATAATATTGTAACATGGATTAAAACGGCGGGCAAACAAATTAGTTGGGAGTTATAGTAGGGACAAGGCATGCCTTGTCCCTACTGCTCACAACTGAACTACCACGACATGTCTTCAAAGAAAAATTCAGGGTTCGTCAATATAGGGCCATAATGTTTCGGTACGGGTATCGGGAAAGTCACTATTTCATATACACCGACAACGCCCCTGAAACAAGTCATTGCTACACCCTGCAGGATACCGTATGTAAAAGCGGCGGTAGGGCCATCGGAGTTATTGACCCTCGAAGGCTGCGCGATAAGCTCAAACGGGCATGTAATTACGTTGCTGATACCCCGTCCGAGCTTCTTGAACACATTGTCGCAATAAGCAGGTGTTACCATGCTCAACATAAGGGCGAATACCAGCCCGATGAGAAGCGCTTTCTTTGCCATTATCTCTCCTCCCCCTTTTTTAGTTAATAAAATATATCATATCAAAATAGGCTTTTCAAACAAAATCTCGCATCGACTCATCGCGCGTGCCTATACGAACCCCTTCTCCTTCAGGAAACTTTCCGTGATCCTGCCAGCCTGGCCGGGGCCCATACTCTTAAGCACATATTTTCCCAATATATCGAATTCGATATTGAGCTCGTCCCCAAGCCGTTTCGCATTGAGTGTTGTCGCTTTGAGCGTATGCGGGATTATATATACCCGGAATTTGTTCTTCCCCACAACGACAAGAGTGAGCGAGACGCCGTCTATAGCAACAGAGCCCTTTTCAACGATAGATCCGGAAAACCCTTCCGGCACGGTCACCTCTATAAAGAAATCTTTGGCATCGCCAGCTATGCCGGTTATCTCACCCAGGCAATCCACATGCCCCAGGACGAAATGTCCGCCTATGGGGTCTCCTGCGCGCAGCGCACCTTCGAGATTTACCGTATCCCCTTTTTTGATACGATGCAGAGATGTCTTTCGCATCGTCTCATCCACTACATCAAAATATAAAAGCCCGTCGTTCTTCTTCGCTATGGTAAGGCAGACGCCGTTCACCGCGATACTGTCGCCTATCTCCGTCCCCTTAGATATGGCCTCGGACATCACAGTAAGGCCGTACGCCCTGCCTTCTCTTGATATATTGACCACCTTCGCCATATCTTTCACGATTCCCGTAAACATCATCTCACCTCGCCTTCGATAAGGATATCTTCCGAAAATCTTTTCACTTTTACATTCTTCAGGGCCAGCGCTTCGCTTATATGCGCTGCCCCGCGCCCTTCTACGGCCGTTATAGCGTCCTTCCCGCCTATTATCATCGGGGCTATGAAAAATAGCACTTTATCAGCCAGGCCCGAATCTATCATGGCGGCGTTCAGCTCGCCTCCGCCCTCTACAAGTATATGCGAAATGCCGCGCACGGCGAGTGACTTCATGAGACGCGCCAGGTCCACCTTTCCCCGTTTTTCTTTGACGATCAGGATTTCCGCTCCTTTAGACTCGTACTTTTTTATCCTCGGGGAGCGTTCTATTGCGACTATCAATAATGGAGAACGTCTTATGTTGGCGAATAACTTTGCATTCAACGGGGTCTTTAAATGCGAATCGACTACGATCCTCAAAGGCTGTTTTGCCCCCCTTATCCTGCTGGTAAGGAGCGGGTCATCCCTAAGCACCGTATTCACTCCTACCATCACGGCGTCCACCCGGGAGCGGAGCTCATGAACATACCTTCTTGAATCGTCGGAAGTGATCCACTTCGAATCCCCCAGCCTCGTCGCTATCTTGCCGTCGATACTTTCCGCGGCCTTCACCGTTACATATGGAAGCTTACGTGTTATGAATTTTATATAAGGCTCGTTGATAGACCTGGCTTCCTTCTCGAGCACACCCGATACTACTGAGATGCCGTGAGCTGCAAGCCTCTTTATTCCGCGCCCATTATTCAGGGGATTGGGATCGGTCATACCTATGACGACCCTCCTTATCCTGCTATTGACTATGGCGTCCGTGCACGGCGGAGTCCTGCCGAAATGATCGCATGGTTCAAGGGTCACATATAGGGTCGCATTCCTGGCCTGGCGGCCCGCCTCCTTCAGAGCATTGACCTCGGCGTGGGCAAGCCCGGCCTTTTTATGGTAACCGCGGCCTACTATCTGAGAACCGTTAACGACCAAAGCGCCTACAATAGGATTCGGGCTGGTACGCCCTTCGGCCTTCTTCGCCAGTTTTATGGCTATATGCATATATTCCTGATCTATATTCATATTTCACCGTCCTGCTTTTATTTTCTCCGACTCAAGCTTAAGTTTTTCAACCAGTTCATACGGCACCCTTACGCTCCCCAGGAGTATCCGGCCCTTACCGAGACCGTGACAGTCTGACCCTCCGGTCATGAGGAGGGAATTCGCCCTGGCGATCTCTTCATAACGCATCCTTGCCTCTTCGCGATGGTCCGTATGATAGACTTCGATGCCCCTCAAACCGTAGGTTATGAGTTCCTTTATGAGCTCATCTTTTTTCATGACGCCGGGATGCGCAAGCACCGGCACACCGCCTGCCTTTAATATGGTCTCGATGGCTTCTTTCGGAGAAAATTTCACGTAGGAGACATAGGCGGGCTTAAGGAAGCCCAGGTATTTTCCGAATATGTCCCGGAAATTCTTTATCTTACCGGTCTTGATGATAGCCTGGGCAACGTGCAGCCTTCCTACAGTACCCTTGCCGGCGATCTTGAAGACATCTTCCGCTTCGAGCTTTATACCCAAAGATGTAAGTTTCTCCACCATTTTGTGTACACGTTCTATCCTGGCAACCTGGATCTCTCTCAATTTATCCCGAAGCCAAACTGCATGATAGTCTATGAAATAACCCAGGAGGTGTATCTCTGCCTCCCCGGTCTCCGCCGTCATCTCTATCGAAGGCACGACTTCCACTCCCATCTTTAGGCCAAGCTCCGTACACGGATCTATGCCGTCCACGGAATCATGATCGCATATGGCAACGGCCGAAAGAGCTTTGTCTTTCGCGCACATGATGACCTCTTCGGGAGAGAAGGTGGAATCCGAGTAGAAAGTATGGACGTGAAGATCCGCATATTTCATCAGACGACTTTCCTTTCGGTCTTGTTGATGTTGTCGAGTATGCCGTTCACGAACTTGCCGGAATCTTTATCTCCGAACTTTTTAGCGATGTCTATCGCCTCGTTTATCGAGACCTTCGGAGGTATATCGTTGGAAAAGAGCAGCTCGAAAGTCGCAAATCTCAGTATATTCCTGTCTATCACGGCCATCCTGTTGAGCTGCCAGTTGGTGGCATGGGCGGTCAATATCTTGTCTATGGCGGGCCTGTTCTTCGATACGCCCATGACGAGCGCGTTGGCGAAGTCTTTCACATCTTCTTCTATATCGTCGTAATGTCCCCAGTATGTTTTGATGCAATGGCCCGGATCGTCGTTCGTTATGTCGATGGCGTACAGTATCTGCAGCGCGCACTCCCTGGCTTTTGTCCTCTTTCTCATATATTTTCCCTTATCCCCATATCAGTTTCGTCAATAAGTTCCTCTTTATGCCTATAGCCTTGTAAGGACATACCTCATGGCAGCATAAACACCTTATACACTTTTTATAATTTACCCGGAGGCCCGCTTTATATTCCGCGATAGCATCCACCGGGCAGCTTACCTTGCAAAGATTACAGCGCCTGCACAACATATCGTCCACATACGGCTTGAAACTGACGAGCCGCGCTATGCTGTTAGCGATCACTCTCGGCACAAGCCTGAAGACCATCGTCTGCGGCATCTTAAAATCTTTTGTTATGAACCCTTCGATATCGTCGCCCAAGACCTCTATCCGCGACAGATTGGATTCGCCCAGCCCTATTTTGTACGCCTCTTTTGTTACCGAGACGCTCATCGGGTCCAGGCCGATCATCTTGGCGATGCATGAATCGATCGCCACTGCGTCAGGGCCCGCCATTATTACATTCATCTTCCTCACGCTGCCGGATGACGGCCCGTCCCCTTCCATCGCCATCACGCCGTCGAGCACCGTAAGATCCGGCTTCGCGATCGAATGCACCTTCGCTATGATCTTCGCGAAATCATCTTCTCTGGGCGCTCTCGAGTGGCACTCGGCCTTATAAAGCCCTGTAACACAACCGAAAGTATTTTTGAGAGCGGCGGTCAATACTGTTATGCAATGCGTCTTGAGTTTTGGTATAGATATGAAACAATCGGAATCGAGTACGTAGCGGCTTATCGGGAAACCTTCAACGAATTTAGGCTCCCTGAACTTCACAAGCTCGATGCCCTCTTCCATAGCCATCGCCTTCATGCCCGACATTTCCAATATCTGGTCTATATTATCCCCGTAACCTCCGGGAGAATCTCCTATGATAGGAGTTGCGCCGGCCTCTTTGACCAGCCTCACAACGGCGCGGACGACTTCGGGATGCGTATCGACCGCATCCATCGGGCCGCGCGCGGAAAGAAGGTTAGGCTTCAAGAGCACCTTCATGCCCGGCTCCACATATTCTCTTATGCCTCCGGCAAGGTCTACAGCCCTCTTCACGGCTTCAAGGACGCGCCTTTCGTCATAATCCGGGCATCTCACTATCGATACTTTAGACATATCAAACCTTCACCAGCTTCATTAAGAATACGAAAAATACCATGGTCAGGTTGTGCATTATATGCACGGTCACGGAAGAGATTATCGTACCCGTCTTTTCATAAAGATAGGCCAGTAGCAATCCCAGCACCAGTATCGGAAAGAAGCCCGCCATATTCGAATGAAGGGCCGCGAATACTGCGGACGTAAAGAGCATCGCCCAGAATACGCCTATAGCCTTCTTAAATGCATTATACATGAAACCTCTGAAGAACAATTCTTCCAGTATAGGGCCAATGATCATCGTAAATATGCTCGTATATATAAGGAACGGCGCATTATCTTCCTTCATGAACAATTCCACTATCGGCTGCTTTTCCGGGACATATTTCGTTACCTGTATTATTAAAGCTGTCACTATCAGAACGAGAACCAGCGCCGGGACCGCGGCCACATAACCTACCATACCATAGAATACATTCTTAAAGAAATTCTTGATCGATATACCGAGCGCCTCGGCCTTCTCCTTGTACCGCCCTACGGTAAAATAGAGAATAAATACGATGGCCAGCGTGTCGAGTATCGACGAGTTCACGACCATCCTGAAATTGTCATTCTTCACGAGCGGGAATATGCCCGCAAGGAAGGATTCTATTATTACAAGCACATATCCAAAGAAGAGGAACAATATCACTACTTTAACTACATCCCATCCGTCCCATTTTGCAGTCCCGGCCCTGTATGTAGCTATATTTATCTCCTTCCCTGAACGCTTCATCGCGGCCAGAAAAACATCTATCAATATGCCAAGGAGCAGTATAGCCGTGATGAGGATCGACGTAAGGCTGAAGACCAGGGCTAAAGGCCTGTTCTTCAGGAGAGCGGCCTCAATGGCTTCCTGTTTTGCCAATATATCGTCTTCGGACGGGACCGCTTTCGGCGCGGTCAGCGCTTTGGGCGCTTCCTGCTTACCCTGCGCTCTTTCATGCTTCACGCCATCATCCGCCTGAAAAAAGATCGGGATGTTTATCGCCAAGATAAAAACCGCTAATAGTATATAAATGCGTTCTATCTTAATGAATCCGAAAATATTTTTTATTCATCCCTCCCTGCCTTGCGACAGGCGTTACCCTACGACGCCGTATGACCTTTTCCTGAGATCGGCCCCGAGCGACCTGGCGATATCCATACATCTTTTCATATCGACACCGGGAAGGTCCAGGCATGTTATCTCTGTCTTTATCTTGTTCGAAACGCAATCCCTTACAAAATCCATTACCGCCTCATACGTGCCGCGGCCGAACTGCGGAACGCATACTTTATAATATTCGTCCTCCCTGTCCACGTCGAGGGACACGGAAACGTTGTCGATAATGCCGGACAATTCTCTCGCTATGGGCCTGCGGTTTATGAGGTCCCCGTGGCCGTTAGTGACAAGCCTTATCCTGGCATTCGAACTCTTCAATTTTTTCGCTACCTCTTTCACAACGTCGAGCCTCATAGTAGGTTCGCCGTAGCCGCAGAAGACTATCTCCCGATATTTCGCCGGATCTCCGATAGCCGCAAGGATCTCTGCCGCCGACGGTTCGTTGTCGAGCTTGAGGTTATGCCCTTTCACGAAAGAAGTGGAATTCCTTATACAGA
>JBAYFK010000047.1:0-9269 GCA_041667225.1 Candidatus Omnitrophota bacterium | reverse complement strand
TTGAACGTACGGCCGATCGCCATAGTTTCTCCGACGGACTTCATCGATATGCCGAGGACGTCTTTTGCCTCGGGGAACTTCTCGAAAGTGAACCTGGGTATCTTAACGACACAATAATCGATAGCGGGTTCGAATGACGCGGGGGTCTCTTTTGTGATGTCGTTCCTTATCTCGTCGAGCGTATAACCGACCGCCAGCTTCGCGGCGAACTTCGCAATAGGAAAACCCGTAGCCTTACTTGCCAGCGCGGAAGACCTCGATACCCTCGGATTCATCTCTATAACTACCATCCTGCCAGTCTTGGGATCTACGGCGAACTGCACATTGGAACCGCCCGTGTCGACGCCGATCTCTCTTATTATCGCCATCGCCGCGTCTCTCATCGTCTGATACTCTTTATCAGTAAGCGTCTGCGCCGGCGCAACCGTTATCGAGTCTCCCGTATGTATCCCCATCGGGTCCAGGTTCTCTATCGAGCATACGATGACTACATTATCTTTTTTATCCCTCATCACCTCGAGCTCATATTCCTTCCAGCCGAGGACCGATTCCTCTATCAGGATCTCGCCTATCATGCTGCATTTTAACCCCAGGTCGGCCAAGCGTTTAAAATCATCCATGTTCGTAGTGATACCGCCGCCGGTCCCTCCTAAAGTAAAGCTCGGACGGACTATGACGGGGAGCCCTAACTTCTTTACTGCCGCGAGAGCTTCTTTCATATTGTGGGCAAGAACGCTCTTAGGAAGGTCGAGCCCTATCTTAAGCATCGATCTTTTGAAATACTCCCTGTCCTCGGCCTTCTTTATCGCTTCGTAGCTCGCCCCTATCATCTTTACCTTATATTTGTCGAGGGTCCCGCTCTCCACAAGCTTGACCGCCGTATTGAGGCCCGTCTGTCCTCCAAGTGTCGGCAGGAGCGCATCCGGCCTCTCTTTTGCTATGATCTTCTCGATGACTTCGGGCGTTATCGGCTCAATATATGTTACGTCGGCCGTCTCAGGATCCGTCATTATGGTGGCCGGGTTCGAATTGACAAGGATCACCTTATAACCTTCTTCTCTCAAGGCTTTGCAGGCTTGCGTTCCCGAATAATCAAATTCGCAGGCCTGGCTTATGACTATCGGGCCCGATCCTATGATCAAGATCTTTTTAATGTCTTTTCTTTTTGGCATGTCTCCCCTGATCTTCATCTATCAATTTTACGAATTCACCGAACAGGTACTCCGAGTCGTGCGGACCGGGAGCGGATTCAGGATGGAACTGGACGGAGAATATCGGAAGCTTCTTGTGGCGCAGCCCTTCCGGCGTCCCATCGTTCAGATTTACGTGAGTCATCTCTATCTCTTTTTTGTTCAGCGAACCGATGTCGACGCAGAACCCGTGATTCTGGCTCGTGATGCAGACTTTTCCGGTCTTGAGGTCTTTCACCGGATGGTTAGCGCCGTGATGGCCGAATTTAAGCTTAAATGTCTTGCCTCCGAACGCGAGCCCAAGCATCTGATGCCCGAGGCATATACCGAATATGGGGAATTTCCCGATCAACTGTCTCACGACCTCTACGACGTTCCCGACCGCCGCCGGATCTCCGGGGCCGTTCGGCAGCAATATACCGTCGGGAGCCATGTCGATTATTTCATCTGCAGTGGTCGTTATGGGTACGACTATGGAGTCGCATCCGTTCTTGGCGAGCTTGCGTAAGATGTCATACTTGACGCCCGTATCGATGACCGCGATCCTCTTCCTGTTGCTTCCCATACCGCGCCAAGTATATTTCTTCCCTGCTGAAACTTCTTTTGCAAGGTCGATGCCTATGAGCCCGGGCGAATCTTTTGCTTTTTTGATGAGCCTCTTAATATCCGTATCTTTGGTAGATATCACCGCTTTCATCGCTCCCGCCTGCCGGATATGGAGTGTAAGAGAGCGCGTATCGACGCCTTCTATGCCTATTATCTTATTCGCTTTGAGGTAGGCGCCGAGCGATCGGCTGCCTCGCCAGGAGCTAAAATGCTTGCTGTACTCTTTTACTACGAACCCTTCGACGAAAGGTTTACGCGATTCCACATCCTCTTCGTTCACCCCATAGTTGCCTATCAGAGGATATGTCATCGCTACGATCTGTCCTTTATAGGACGGATCCGTCAAGATCTCCTGGTAGCCGGTCATGCTCGTATTGAAGACGACTTCTCCGTAAGACTCACCTTCGGCTCCGAAGGAGAGCCCCTTGAATACCTTCCCGCTTTCTAATGCAAGTATGGCTTTCATCGATCTAATTCGACCTCTTCAGCGCCGCGCCGATAAAATCCCTGAACAAGGGATGCGTGCTATCGGGTTTGGACTTAAATTCCGGATGGAACTGCACCGCGATAAAGTACGGATGCTTTTTTATCTCGACTATCTCGACCAGGTTCTTTTTCGGGTTTATCCCCGAAAAGGTCAGCCCCTTCTTCTCAAATAATTTTTTGTACTTATTATTGAACTCGTACCGGTGACGATGGCGTTCCTGGATCAGGCCTTTCCCGTAAGCCTTGAAAGCGAGCGAACTCTTCATTACCCTGCAGGGATACGCTCCCAAACGCATCGTACCGCCCAGGTCCTTGACGCCTTTCTGTGTTTCCAAAAGATCTATTACCGGGTACTTAGTCTTCTTGAACTCGGATGAATTGGCGCCTTTCAGGCCGCACACATTCCTTGCAAATTCGATCACGGCGCATTGCATCCCTAGACATATGCCCAGGAACGGTATCTTATTCTGCCGGGCGAATTTTATCGCTTTGATCTTGCCCTCTATCCCGCGGTAACCGAACCCGCCGGGAACCAGGATCCCTGAGACCCCGTGCAATATTTGATCGACCTGCCCTTTTTCAATGACCTCGGAATCAATTTTTCTTATCTCTACCTTGGCGTCATTATATATCCCGGCGTGGACGAGCGCTTCATATATGGACTTATACGCGTCCTGCAGCTCGATATACTTGCCTATCACGGCTATTACGACCTTATGCCGCGGATTGAGTACCCTGGTAACGACGTTCTTCTCCCACTCTTTAAGGTCCGAGAATTTGCATATAAGTTTAAAATGGCTTAAGATTATCTCGTCCAGGATCTGTCTCTTAAAGACCAGCGGTATCTGGTATATCGAATCCATGTCCGGCGATTCTATGACCGCCTCTTTGCGGACGTTGCAGAATAGTGATATCTTTTCCTTTACGCCTTCGGATAGCGGTTTTTCGGTACGGCAGATCAATATATCCGGGATGATACCGATCTCGCGTAAAGTACCCACGCTGTGCTGTGTCGGCTTTGTCTTTACCTCATCGGCTACCTTTATGTAAGGCACGAGCGTCAGGTGGATATATAACACATTATCATGCCCTTTGTCCAGCCTGAATTGCCTTGCCGCTTCAAGAAAAGGCAGGCTCTCTATGTCGCCGACAGTGCCGCCTATTTCCACTATAATAACATCGGCCTTGGCGACCTCCTGGCACTTATTGATCCTCTCTTTTATAGCATCGGTAATATGCGGTATGACCTGGATCGTCTTTCCGAGGTAATCCCCTCTCCTCTCCCTTGATATGACGGAATTATATATCTGGCCGGTGGTAGTATTGTTGAACCTGGATGAATGGGAATTTGTAAAACGCTCGTAGTGGCCCAGATCGAGGTCCGTCTCGGCTCCGTCGTCGGTAACATAAACTTCGCCGTGCTGATAAGGGTTCATCGTCCCAGGATCGACATTGATATACGGATCGAACTTCATGAGAGATATTTTCAAGCCCCTGTGCTCCAGTATCTTACCTATCGAAGCAGAAGCTATCCCTTTACCTAAACTTGAAATGACACCGCCCGTAATAAAGATATATTTTGCCATTTTAATCGGCCCTTTCTGAAAAGCATATTATTCTTTGGCTCACCACATCCGACATTATCTTCAAACCCCTGTCCCCTACGTCATAAACGCCTATGACGCCTTCGAACTTTGCGTATTGCGGCATAAGCTTCAAGAACAGATCTTCTGACCCCGCCAGCCAGCCACGGTTAAATACGATCTCTTTTTCCCCCGGGAAGAGCGCCGTATAAAATATGTTAGTCTCTACCAGATCCTGGAAAAAATGCGTTCCGAACGAGAGTTCGGGCATGAGATTCCCGGCGGGAAAAGCGATCTCCGCCAGAACGGTTATATTGTTTATCTCAGCGAATTTTACCGGCACCCCCAGAGACGGTGTCGTAGTGCCCCACCTGCCCGGACCCAAAAGAATGGTGGGCAGCTCCTCCCTGTTCTTTATATCTTGATTCAAGCTCCCTACTATACGCGCTATCTCATGCTTATCCGACTGCGTCAGGTCGATATATCTCTTAGGATCGACATATATGATCCTTTTGATAGGCTGGGCGACATTGCCTCCCAGGAAATATCCGTGTGAACCGAAAAATACATCTTCTTTCTTCACCCGTTCGGGCATATCCACCGGCTTACCCAGGCCCCGCGTCTGCAGCGGCCTGCACTGCAGCATGTTTATCTTAAATTTACTGTCCTTTGTATAGTTCACCGTAAATTCAATTTCAACAGGGTAATTGTAACTTTCCTCAAGGGCCTTTAATATCTTCTTGAAAGTGCCGGCCAGTTTATCATCGCCAAGCACGTTATCGAGCGTCAATATCCATAGCTCCCTGCCTTCATCTCTCAGCATCCTTATGGCGTCATAATCTTTTATCGCTATTCGGTCTATGTGCCTATACTGTTCCCCTTGCAGGAACTCCTCGAAAGGAATGGTCTTAAAGGAGTTTTCCGTGATATCAATAAGGTCTACGTCATGCTGCGAGAACTCCTTAAAATCATCTCTATCGGAATAGGGCCTGCGCAACGGGTAATCGAGCGCGACCATCCGGGGGTAATCGCCCTCTACACGGTTGACCGCCCTTGTACCCAGGCCGAATACTAGCCTGAGCATCCCGGCTTTAGGGTCCATGTCTTCGTTCCAGACATACGTATTATATGATACGCCTACTCCCGCAAGATCGGGTAGAAAATAATTTTTATGATACGATCCGGAAACGCGCTGGACCAGGAGAGCCATCTGCTCGTCCAGTTTATCGAGCCCTCTCTGCTTCCTGTATACGAGGGCGTTCTCGTTCATTGTGCTCGCATATATCTTCTTTACCGCTTCGGCGAACTGTATATACCTCTGCTCCGGAGTGCCCTGGTTCGCCAGGAATATGCTGTCATATTTCCCGGCAAAAGCGTTCCCGAACCCGTCTTCGAGGAGAGAGCTCGACCGCACTATGATGGGCGAAGAACCGAAGTACTCTATGACCCTCTGGAACTGTTCCATAATATCTTCGGAGAATACTCCGTAAAGCATCTTCTCTTTCAATATATCCGCTACACTGAAGTACCCCTCATCCGTCTTCTGCTGCATATGCAGCTTCCACCACCGGTTCTCCACTACGTATGAATAGAATATGTCGCTGCCGATGTAAAAAGAGTCGTGCGACTCGGAAAGTTTTTGCCAGCCGGTCACTTTTTTCGAAAGGATCTTCCTGGCCAGGAGCATCCCGACGGACTTGCCCCCGATAAAACCCGTTCCTATCAACCTGGATTTTATATCCACCAGTTCGGAGAGCGAAAAATTGTTCATGGCCAGGGACAGGACCTTCTTATTCGCAGTTACCATTATCCCGCAGATCTTCTTTACCATAGCCGCCTGCTTCTCTTTCGAAGCGCCGGCCTTTACCATCTCTTCCGCCTCTAGGAACAGGCGGTCCCAGTAATCGAGATTGCGCTTGGCGCTCTGCGCGCCTTTTTCGCCTATATAAGACAGGATCTTTACGGCATTTATGCTGTCCGTTATGGGGATGAACCTGTTATTCTTCTTCTGGTGAGGGAGGAACATCGTCGGCAAATAACGGTTCCACACCTTTAACGGGTGCACATACAGGCTGCCGTCGCAATGATATACGTCCATCAGGACCTGCGTCGTCTCGCGTATACGGGCTATCGATTTAAAAGAATGGTTATTCCTCAATATGGAGAAGTACGTGACGGTCTTAAGTTCGTACAGATAAGGGCACGTTACCATGAAGAAGTTGCTTATCATGAGGTCGGTGGCCCAGGCTGTAAGGAGTTCTGACAGACAATCGAAGACATAGTATGCGCCGTCACCCTCCTGGGTGATGATATTATTCACCTTCGTAGTGAACGATTCGAATCCGGCATTCGCGTTCAGCTCATATCTCTTTATATCTTTTGACGGCTTGATCAATTCCTTATGCGAAGCGAACCTCATGTACACGACCTTCTTCTTCTCCTTCAGCGCTTCGCGCACAAAAGGGTCCACGAGGTCGATATAGTCCTTTATGTCGTCTATCTGCCAGACGACATTGTCGCCGGACCTTAAGCCGGTAATTACTCCGTCTAAACCTTTTATCCCTGTGCTTATCATATGGCACCCGTCAGATACTTGTCTATGGAAGCGGCTGCGCGCCTGCCTTCCGATATCGCCCAAACCACTAGCGACTGGCCGCGCCTCATATCTCCGGCGGAAAATACTTTGTCGACGGAGGCCTTGAAGGCGGAGTCGGTCTTCACGTTACCGCGCTCATCCAGATCTACGTTCAGGTCCTTTATAAGAGGCGAGTGTTCGGGGTGTAAAAATCCTATGGCGATTATAGCCATGTCCGCCTCGATCTCAAATGCGCCGTCCTTTTTTACGCAGGAAAGTTTTTTCAATATACCGTTCTCACCGATAAAGCGGCTTGTCGTTACTTCCCAATGGCGCCGGCACCCCTCTTCATGGCTCGAAGTCGTCTTTAAAAGGACTGGGTAGTTAGGCCATGGATATTTCCGGCTGCGGCATAGGTCAGGCTGTGCAAGGACTTCTATCTGGATAACGCATGAGGCTCCCTGGCGGTTGGCGGTTCCCACGCAATCGGATCCTGTATCTCCTCCTCCGATCACGACCACCTTTTTGCCTTTTGCGTCGATGAACGCGCCCTTCGCGAACTTTTCGCCGGATACGCGCCTGTTAGACTGGGTCAGATAATCCATCGCGAAGTGTACGCCTTCAAGCTCTCTTCCTTCTATCTTAAGATCTCTCGGCTCACGCGAGCCGCCCGCAAGAAGACAAGCGTCAAATTCAACCAGAAGTTTACGGGCAGGATAATCTATTCCCACATTCACGCCTGTCTTAAATACCACCCCTTCTTTTTTCCATACATCGAGCCGCCTGTCTATGACCTCTTTTTCGAGTTTAAAATCGGGAATACCATAGCGCAATATGCCTCCGGCCTTTTCATCCCTCTCAAATACGGTTACGCTATGTCCGGCCCTGTTAAGTTCGGCAGCCGCCGAGAGCCCCGCAGGCCCGGAACCTATAACGGCTATCTTTTTCCCGGTCCTCGTCTTCACCGGTGACGGCTTTATCAGGCCATTCTTAAAACCGAACTCCACTATCGCCAACTCATTCTCCCGTATAGTCACCGCGTCATCGTTCAGTCCCAGCACGCACGCGTATTCGCACAGAGCCGGGCACACCCTGCCCGTTATCTCGGGCAAATTATTCGAGGCCTCCAGCAGAGTAAGAGCGTTCTCCCATTTGCCGCGGAACATATAGTCATTCCATTCCGGGATGTAATTACCTACCGGGCACGCCCAGTGGCAGAACGGCGTCGCGCAATCCATACAGCGAGAGGCCTGTTCCTGAGACTGTTTATCCAAGCGCATCTTCAGGACCTGAGTATAATCCTGCACGCGTTCACAGACCGGCCTGTATTGCCCGTCGAGCCTTGCAACTTTTAAGAAACCTTTTACGTCACCCATCGAGCGCCTCCACCAGGTCGAGCTTCTCCTCTATCTTTATACCTTCCAAAATACGCTTATATTCGATCGGCATGACCTTCACGAATTTTTTCAGTTCGTCGCCCATGTTACCGATGATCTTCTTCGCAACGGCGCTCTTCGTATATTTAAAGTGATTGTGGAGCAGATTATAGATCGTATCCCGGTCAGCTTCCCTGACCCGCTCCAGAACGACCATATCCATATTGCACTTATCTTTAAAATGCTTTTCTTCGTCATATACGTATGCTATACCGCCCGACATACCGGCCCCGAAATTCCTGCCGGTAGAGCCGAGGATTATCACCCTGCCGCCCGTCATATATTCGCAGCCGTGATCTCCGACGCCTTCTACGACGGCCTGAAGGCCGGAGTTCCTCACGCAGAACCTTTCGCCCGCAACGCCTGAGATATATGCCTCTCCGGATGTCGCGCCGTAGAAAGCGGTATTGCCGATGATTATATTCTTGTCGCTTTTGTAGTCGGCTCTCCTGTCGGGGTATATTATGATCTTCCCGCCGGATATGCCTTTACCTACGTAGTCATTAGTCATCCCTTCTAATTCGAATGTAATGCCCTTGGCAAGGAATGCTCCGAAACTTTGGCCGGCTGTGCCTTTGAACTTACAATTAATGGTATCTTCCAAAAGTACCCCGTCGCCGCATCTCCTGCACACTTCTCCGCTCAGCATCACGCCGGCGGCCCTATTGGTATTATTTATATCGAGAGAGATGTTGACTGGCCTGTTCTTGTCGAGCGCTTCTTTGGACATATCTATCAGCGTTCTATCGAGAACGGAATCGAGCCCTCTATCCTGCCTGTATGTGCAGTAACGGCCCACGTCGTCCGGGATATGCGGCTTATAGAGTATGCGGGAATAGTCGAGCCCCTTCGCCTTTTCCGGTATTATATCCTTGTTCATTTCTAGAAGGTCGGTCCTGCCGATCATCTCATCTATAGTCCGTATGCCGAGCGACGCCATTATCTCGCGCATCTCTTCGGCGACAAAATGGAAATAATTCTCTATGAATTCCGGACGGCCCCTAAACCTCTTCTGCAGGATATCATCCTGAGTAGCCACGCCGACCGAACAATTGTTAAGATGGCAGTGCCTGAGCATAACGCATCCAACCACGATCAGCACGGCTGTACAGAAACCGAACTCTTCGGCTCCCAACAGCGCCGCTATCGCGACATCGCGCCCGGTGCGCATCTGTCCGTCGGTCTGTATGCGTACCCGTGAGCGCAGATTATTGAGAAGTAGCGTCTGATGCGTCTCGGAAAGCCCCAGCTCCCAGGGCAACCCCGCATATCTTATGGAACTCCTCGGAGACGCTCCGGTTCCGCCGTCGCCTCCGGATATCAGGATCATGTCGGCCCTTCCCTTCGCGACACCTGCCGCGACGGTCCCCACGCCTATCTCCGAAACGAGCTT
>JBAYFK010000046.1:0-9358 GCA_041667225.1 Candidatus Omnitrophota bacterium | reverse complement strand
TAACGAATACAAGCTGCTGCAGCTTGTCATGCTGGGACAGCTGGAACTGATGCCGCATCTGCACCGGATGAAGAACCTGTGGGACCGCATAAGTTTAAGATACGTCTTGAACCCTCTCGATGAAGAAGAGACCAGGGAGATGATAAAGTACCGTCTCAAAGCGGCAGGTTACGAATCGAGCGTAGATTTCTTCACTAACGAGGCCATCGTCGAGATATACCGTTATACACAAGGGTATCCCAGGCGCATATCGATGCTCTGCCACAATGCTTTGAAGTCGCTTGTCATGGATAATAAATCGATAGTTGACGCTAACGTCATACGGGACCTGATATCTAAAGAAGTCCAGATAGCTGTCTAAAGAAAAAAGATTTTAATTTAGTTGAAAAGAATATATAATGGCGAAAGATAATATAACTCCGGAAGAGAAGCTGTTGAAGATAATCGAGAACCCTGACGTGGAAAAACGCAGGGTCCATCACGGAGCGGGTAAAAGCGCGGCTCCGGCGCTTGCGTCTATGGGGTCGATACTTAAGAGCCTGCATATAGATAAAGATGTTCTTAAGTATATAGACCTGAAGATGGCCAATAAGATCGTAGCGGTCCTGTGCGTCTTTTTCACGATATTCTGGATCATCGATTTTATAAACGGAGATAAAGAGTTCAAGAAGCGGTTGGATAAAGTAAAAAAAGAGGCGTCAGTCGCGGCCGCGCCCATAGAATTAATACCTATACCTGATGTGAAGATGGCCGAGCTGCTGGCGCAGGTAAAGAAACGCAATATTTTCACGCTGCTTCCCCCTAAGGCGGAAGTGGTTAAGAGCCAGGAGATGCAGCAGCTGGCCGTCGACCTTAAGCTCGTCGGTATTATATGGTCTGACAATCCGCAGGCGATGGTCGAAGATTCTAAAGGGGCCAAGACATATTTGGTGAGCACCGGCGATACGGTAGCCGGGATGAAGATAAAGACGATATTCAAAGATAAGGTCATAGTCACTAACGGTGACCAGGAATGGCAATTGAGATGAGGCCGAATATCATGACCGGACTATCCGCAAAAAAGATGCTGTATTTTGTTCTCTTGGTCCTATTTTGCCTTGCGGCAGGATATGGACCTGTCGTATTAGCTCAAGATGAGCAGGCTTCGGCAGAGAAGAGCCCCGTGCAAGTGGCCGGTCCGACGGTGGACGATCCCGGCGAACCCGCTACGCCCGCGCCGGTCCCGGATGGAGCGGAGGGCGCTCCGGTAGCGGATGATGCGCCGGTCTATACTCCGGGAGACAGGAAACTGGATCAAGGCAGGATTTCCGCGCCGCCTTCCCCAAAGGCCGACGTTGATGGCGATATCGACGGCATGACGATAGAGAAGAACAGGATATCTCTCGATCTTAAAGGTATAGATATAAATGAACTCTTAAGAATAATGTCTATGAAGATGGGCGTTACGATAGTTCCGAGCAGGAGTGTGAACGGCAGGGTGAATATATTCCTGAATAACCTGACGCTCCAGGACGCCTTCGACATCATCCTCTCAAGCCAGGACCTTGCCGCCGATAGACGAGGCGACATCATAAGCGTAATGACGCAGCAGGAATATGAGAAGCTCTACGGAAAGAAATATAACGATACGAGAAAGTTCAAGACCATCAAGCTCAGGTATGCCAAACCGTCGACAGTCTTTACGGCGCTGGGGCAATTGAAATCCGACATAGGCAAGATCATAGTCGACGAATCTTCAGCTACTATATTCCTTATTGATGTTCCGGAGAAGCTGGAACTGATGGAGAAGACGATCAAAGACCTCGATCAGCCTCTACAGACGCAGATCTTCGACATAAAATACGCTAAATCGGCCGACATGAAGGCGCATATATCGACCGCGATAACAGCGGGATCCGGCGAAATGTATATGGATGAAAAGTCGAGCAAGCTGGTCGTGTCCGACCTCCCGGGAAAAATGCGTAAGATCGAAAGGATGGTAGAAGCCTTCGATTCCGCGCCGCTGCAGGTCTTCATTGAAGCGGAGATCATCGATATAACCCTCAACAATCAATTCCAGCGCGGCGTTAACTGGGAAAAACTTTTTGGAGAATTCAATAAAAAGAAGCTGGGCCTTACAAATAAACGCGCAGGCATCGCTCCTCAGGTGCTCGATATAGCCGCAAGCTTCCTGCCTGGCGGGACGGTCACATCTACGGCTTTCCAGAAGATAACATTCGGTACGATGGCCACCGACGACTATACGGTCGTCCTGAATTATCTGCAGACCTACGGCGAAACAAAGATACTCTCGAGCCCCAGGATCGCCGTAGTCAATAATCAGGAGGCCAAGATCCTCGTAGGAAGAAGAGAGGCCTATATATCGCAGACCCTGAGCCAGGCGCAGACGACGACCGTTACATCGGAATCCGTACAGTTCGTTGATGTCGGAGTTAAGCTTAACGTAGTGCCCACGATCAATAATGACGGTTTCGTAATAATGAAGATAAAGCCTGAAGTGAGCTCCGTGGCGGAGACTATAACCACGGGCTTAGGCTCCAGGATACCGATCGTAGCGACGGCAGAAGCAGAGACCGTCATCAAGGTAAAAGACGGAACGATGATAATGATCGCGGGCCTTGTTAAGGACCAGGATATGGATAAGATCACCGGTATGCCCGGGTTATCCAAGATACCTATAATAGGCGCCGCATTCGGTAATAAGGACTATCAGAAACAAAGGTCGGAGATAATAGTATTCATTACACCCCATATTATAACAGGAGAAGTGGCGATAGACGGCGCAAGGCCGGAAGGATACTTACCGCCTCAGATGATATCGCCGCACACGAAAGACCATATGGTAGAAACCAACGTAAATAAAATAGATATAAAGCCGCTGCCCGACGAAGGCCAGATCGGTTTAAAAGAGATGCCGGTACCGCAGTCTAAGATGAGAAGCGATATAAACGTCCAGGACAGGATGAAAGGGCTGAAAGGGCTATAATACGTGCGTGACGATATAAAAAGAAGGATCATTGCTGCGCTGGCGATCGTTTCGATCGGCAGTATAGTTATTTCCGGGAATGTTCTTGCTGCTGACGCGAAGAACGGGAAAGAGAAGCGGGACGTCGAAAAAGAGGCAGCTCTCTTAAGGCAGATCAACGCGGAGCTTGAGGCGTATCTGCCGGCACTTAAAGAGGAGAACGAACAGCTTACCGCAAAAGTGAAGCAGCTCGAAAAAGAAAAAGGCAGCAGTCCCAAGAGCGGCGACAAGCCGGAGAAGGTCGAAAAGGCCGCGGCAAAGCCCCAAGAGCTCGAAAAGTTAAAGAGCGAAAAAGAGTCTCTCGCAAGGGAGTTGAACAATTTAAAGAAATACAAATCTGAATTGGAGATGAACGCCGCGAAGCTCAAAGAAACGAACTCAAAACTCGAAGCCAAAGTTAAGGAAACGGATAAGCTTAAGAAGGAAAGAGAGAGCCTTTCGGAAGAGATAAAGAAACTTAAAAAAGAGACAGAAACTGTAAAGAAGGAAGGCAATGAAAAGAACGGCAAAGCCGTAGATGTCGTCAACAAAGAGATGGAGGCCCTCAAAAAAGCGAACGCCGCTCTATTGGCTGACGTGAGATCCCTGAAAGAAGCCAGCGCTAAGCTGGAGTTAAAAGCTAAAGAGAAAGAAAAAATAATATCGACCGGTCCGAAACCCGAAGATACGGCTAAATTGAAGAAATATAATGACAGCCTCCTTGCCGAGATAGATAAGCTGAGAAAGGATTCAACCCCTCAGGTCCAGATCGTAGATGTCAATAAGGTAAAAAAAGAGAAAGAGGAGTTATTAAAGGAGATATCGCGTATAAAGAAAGCCAATTTGGAGCTCGAAGCGAAGGTGAAGGGGAAAACCGCGGCTAAGCCTGAGGATATAGAAAAACTTAAGAAAGAAAAAGATAACCTTATTAAAGAAGTGACCCGCATCAATAAAGCGAATATAGAATTGGAGGCGAAGCTTAAGGCCAAGCCTGAGATCAAGCCGGAGGTAATAGATAAGCTCACAAAAGATAAAGACGATCTCATAAATGAAGTAGCCCGCATGAAGAAAGTCAATTCCGGTCTCGAGGAAGAGCTGAAGAAGAGGCCGGCTAAAAAAGACGGAGATACGGACAACCTGAAGAAAGAGAACACCGTCCTTACAAAAGAGATAGCCAAGCTTAAAGATGACAACGCAAGATTGAAAGACGAACTCAAAGAGAAGCCGGAAGTAAAGAGCGAAGATCTATCCAAATTTGCAAAAGAGAAAGACCAGTTATTAAAAGAGATCGCCCGCATAAAGAAAGTGAACGCAGAACTTGAGGAGTCGTTCGAGGGCCTGAAGAACGACAACGAAGATCTTAAAGCTTCGCTCGATGAAAAACCTTCTATAAAGCAGCAGGATCTCGACAAGGTTGTAGTAGAGAGGGACAGGCTTGCCAAAAAGGTTGAGGACCTGAAGAACGATAATGCCGATCTTAAAGAAGCGCTGGAGGAGAAGCCTTCGGTGAAACAGCAGGAGCTTGACAAGGTCAATCTTGAAAAAGAACGGCTTGCAAAAGAGATAACCAGGCTTAAGGATAATATCAGCGAGCTTAAGGCCGACCTTAAAGAGAAGCCGGTAGTCAAAGGCGAAGATACATCCAAGATCGCCAAAGAGAAAGATCAATTATTAAAAGAGATAGCCCGCATAAAGAAGGCGAACGCAGAACTTGAGGCTTCTTCCAAAAAAGCGCCGGTTGTGGAATATCAAGATACCGATAAGCTTAAGAAAGAGAACGCTGCCCTTGCAAAAGAAGTGGCCAGACTCGAAAAGGCCGTTAAAGATAAGGCTGTCTCCGGCTCGGAGGTATTCGAAAAGCTCACCAACGAGAAGAATGATGTCATGAAAGAGATCGCCAGGATCAAAAAAGCTAACGAAACCCTGGAATCGGACATCGCCGACTTTAAGAATAGCTCGGTCAAAGAGAAAGAGAATCTTTTAAAACAGATAGACAAGCTTAAGAGCTCTGCGCAGAGCGTCGACAACCTGAATAAGATCAAAAAAGAAAAGGAATCGCTCTCCAAGGAGATGGATAGCCTTAAGAAGGCTAACGCCCAATTGACGGCGAATGTAGAGAAGCTTAAGGCTATGAATGAAAAGGTTGAAGCGAAAGCGGAAGAGTTGTATATCAGGGCAGAAGACCTTGAGCAGTCTAAGAAGGAGACCGCGGGATTGACGGGTATCGTAGACAAGATGAATAAGGAGAGGCTGGCTCTAAAGAAAGACAACGAAGAACTGAAACAGAATATAGAAGACGTTAAGAAGGACAGGGCGAAATTGTACCAGGACCTTGGTACCGCCTATACGAAGGCAAAGTACTTTGAACGCGCGATCGATGCCTATGAGAAGGCCCTGTCCTATGATTCCAGTAACGGCGAACCTCATTACTATCTGGGGCTCTTGTACGAACACTCTATGGCGAATACGGAAAAAGCGTTATACCATCTCAATGAATATATGAAGATGAGGCCCGACTCGAAGACACAGCAGGAGATCAAGTATTTAATAAAGGCGCTCAGGACTGAAAGAGTGGCGGGATACGAACTCACCAAGAATTAGCGCTCGAGCACACTTACGGGGGAAGATGAAGAAGGCGTTATTGATCTTAGGCGTAGTTATAATGGCGGGCTTGTCGGTGACAAGCCTCGTCCTGTTTATGAAAACAAAGACGCTTGGGGACCAGATCGCAAGGTCGACTGCTAATGAGCATAAGATGCTCATGCAGGTAACGACCATGCAGCAGGAAAAGGAAAAGATAGCAAAAGAGAATGAAAAACTGAATGCCGATGCCATATCTTACATGGCCCTTAATACAAAACTCCAGCAGGAGAAGGATAAGGTGCAGAAGAAGCTCAATAATCTGGAAAAATCCGTAAACTTGAAGGAAAAAGACCTGACCGCCATGAAGCAGAAACTAAAAAAGCTTGAGAAGAAGGTCACGAAAGAAGGGCTCACCCTGGGAAAGAAGTACGGGGCCGAAAAGAGCGTCCTCTTAAAAAAGATCAAAGCGATGGAGGCGGATATAAAGGAACAGAAATCCACATATTATTATAATCTGGCGGTGGCTTACACTAAGGCAAGCCTGTACGATGATGCGATAAGCGCTTACGAGAAATCGCTTGAAATAAAGAAAGATAACCCGGATGCTTACTATAATCTAGGGCTTTTATATGATAGCGTTAAGCAGGAGGCTCCCCAAGCCCTCGAAAATTACAGGGAATATTTACGGCTTAAGCCTGATGCTGAAGATAGGGAAGATGTAGAATCTTTGATAGAAAAGCTTAAATAGGATAAACGTGGCTATAAATAGGAATTATATATATATTGCTATATTGAGCCCGATAGTCGTTTTAAGCATCATTGCCGCCATTTTGGTTGCTGAAAACATGGCTGTACGCTCAAATTTTGCCAAGATGATCTCAATGAAATATAATGAATATAGCACAAGAATAAAAAATGAGAAGGATATCATCGTCAAAGAGATGGAAGACGGCAATAGCGCCAAAAATATTGCATTTGCTGAAATAGCTCAAAAATTAGAGTTAGAAAAAGAGAAAGTAAGAAAATTAATAGATAAATTACCGCAAAAAAAGACCACAAAGCCTTAAAGGTGCCACGATAGACGAACCAAAAGAAAGAAAATTTTAATCCATCAAAAAGTTAGCATGCTGTCCCTTGACTTTTTTGAAACAGATGCTATACTTTATAGTAGAAAAGGAAAAAAAGTCTGAAAAGGCAAACCCGTGGTAACGCGGGGGCGCAAAGCAATGCGTCCGTAATAATATACGGAAAGGCAGGCTGCCGAAGACTAAAGAACTATGGAAGTCCCAGGCGCTGCCTGGGTTTTTTTTTGGAAGTTTTCGAAAGTGCCACGATGAAACCAAGATCTTTAAGGAAGGGAGAGTAAGAAGATGCCAAGAGTGCCACGCATAAACATAGAAAAAGCGCTTTATTACATAACCGCGCGCGGTGACCACAGTGAAGAGATCTTTAAAGAGAGAAAAGATTACACTGCGTATATAGAGTTACTGAAAAAATTTAAAGATCAATATAAATTCAAATTATTCTCTTTCTGTTTTTTGCCGAATCATCTGCATTTACTTTTAGAGCTTGCGGGAGATACCACTATTTCGCAGATCATGTACGGCCTTAATTCTAATTATACGAAACACTTCAACAGCGCTCATGAAAGGAGCGGCCATCTTTTTCAGGAACGCTACAAGATGATATTGGTGGAAAAGGAGCCTTATCTCCTGGACTTGACGGCATATCTCCATATTCATCCTAAATTCCTCAAACTCGTTACAGGGATAAGCGATTATGCTTACAGCAGTTATCCCGCATATATATATTACGATAATAAGTCTGTTCAGGATAAAGATCTTGCCGTGCCGATGGGTGAAGAAGTTAAAGAGGTTCTCGATCTATTGGGCGGGAAAAAATATTCGGATTTCGTGGCAAGCATGGACGGCGCGGCGCTGGAAGTTTTGAGCAAAGACCTGAGCAGGAAGACGATACTCGGATCCGATAAATTCATCGATATGGTCAAATCAAAAGTGGAGAGCGAAAAGATGAAACTTGAAGAGATCGCGCAGTCAGGCGCAAAGTCGAGCCGTGCGAATAAGTGGTTCGTCGTTGTAGGCGCTTGTATGATAGTGGCATTGGGCGCCCTCATAATATATCTGCAGACTACCACAGCCGGGATAAAAAATGATTTTAAAGTACAGCTTGAGAATAAAGATACTGAACTCGGCAGGAAGATCGTTATGGAGCGTCAGAGAGTGACAGAGGGTTTGAAGGAAAGATACCGCGCAGATATGGTCTCTATGGGCGCAATGGCCAAGAGACTTGAGATAGAAAAAAATAAGAGTTTAGAACTGGAAAATAGACTCAAGGACAAGGAAGTTAAGAAATAAGGCGCCTCGAGCCTATGTCAACGCTCAAATGGAGGCTTGACTAAAATGGGCACAAAAATCCTGGCAAAAATATTTTTGGCAGCATCTTTATTCACTGTCGTCGTTCTGACACCGCCGATATACTTGTGGGGCAGCGGGTCTGACTCGAGCTCTACGGGTATGCCATACATCGACGACAAGTGGTCTGCTGTCGGGAGATCTTATACGACCAATTTTGCTAAAACGTCAAATATCGTACTGAAACTCGTATCAGGTAAGACCGTAATTACGGTCGAACCCGATTCTATTCCGGTAACCGATCCTGTGAGCACTGCAGGCGGGTTTGCCAATATCGCCGAATCTTCCCAGAATATCAGTTTTAACGGTGATGAAAGCATGTCCTTGAATCCTACAGCTAACGATCCGTTCGTTACAGGGTTGGGGCAGTGGACTTCGCTGCCGGCCATGCCAAGGCACTCCATGTCTACCAGGTATATGTACATAGCCCACGGCGGGAAGAAATACGTCTACTGCGTTTTTACCGGCGGTGACGGAAAGACGTTCGGCAGGCTGGATATAGAGCAGGGTGATCTTTCCAGAGAGTGGGAATTCCTGAGCCCTCTGCCTAAACCTGCATCTGACGGATGCGCTATCGCTTATGACGGAATGTACATATACGTCGCCAGGGGATGCGGTTCGCGTGAGATATATAGATTTGAGATGCCTACCGTACAAAATCCTATCGGTAAATGGTATAAGATGGCCGACGTGTCGAGCGCCGTCGCAAAAGGGGCAGGCATGGTCAATGTCGGCGGCACATTATATAATGTTGACGGGACTGTGCGCGCGGGCGGGGGATCGCTCTATTTATTGACGGGCGGCGGCACCACGATATTCGTGAAGTTCGCTCCATCCGGCAACAGGGATAACCTTATAACTGAAGGCCAGTGGTCCAGCGTCGGTACGGATCTCACAGCAGGTTTCGCCGAAAGCGGAAGTCTCGTTTATCCCGGAGGTAATTTTATTTACGCTTCAAGATCCACCGGCGGAACAGGGCTATTCTATAAATATAACATTACGGCGAATAACTGGAACGGCTCCGCCGTCATCGCGCCGCTGCCGTTCTATGACTCTACTCCTGAGCAGATCGCGTCTACCAGCATCCAGGTAAAGATGGATGATTATTCCATGTTCTCTTATCCCGGCAGAGGCAAATATATTTATCTGCGCGCAGGCCAGGGAGATAATAACCGTACAAAATTTTTGAGAATGGATGTTTCGAACGATTCATGGGAACTCCTTAATGATCTGCCGGACGAAATAGGGTCATTGTACGCGACCACTTACTTCGCTGACGTTACGACCCTTCCTTCGCTGCGGGCCAAAGGCGATGCGATAGCCGACTCTTATACAGGAG
>JBAYFK010000045.1:0-9387 GCA_041667225.1 Candidatus Omnitrophota bacterium | reverse complement strand
GTCATCCGAGGAGTCCTCTTTAATGCCGACCGTGCCGGCTATGTGCCCATCCTGTTCTACGATAAAAAAGGATTCATTCTTCCCGCCATAGACCTCCCCTATCTTGTCCAGATCGCTGTCGGAATAAGCGGACCTGTCGAAAGGATATTCTTTTGTGAGGATGGACAGGATCATATCTTTGACGCCAGCGGCGTCTTCTTTACCGAATTTGCGTAATGTGTGGCCCATGATAAATACCCCCTTAACCTTTTTTTATAACTTCCTGTATCGCCTTTTTTACAGTGTCTACAGGCACGCCTGATACGGTCTTAACATGACCTATTTTTACGGGCAGGACGAATCTGTTCCTGCCGGCCGCGAATTTCTTATCATGAAGAAGAGAATTGTATACCCTGGAGAGCCTGACGCCTTTTGCGGCTACCGGAAGTCCGGCTGCTTTTATCAAACACATTATCCTGCCGATATCGCGGCTGTCGGCGAGACCGAGCTCTAAACCGATCCGTGAAGCCGCTATCATACCGATCGCGACCGCTTCGCCGTGATCGTATTTGCCCGCGTATTCTGAAGCCGCTTCAATAGCGTGGCCTACCGTATGCCCGAAATTCAATATCACCCGCCTGCCTTTATTATCAAATTCATCAGCCTCGACCGTTCTTGCTTTTATGGCAGCCGATGAAAGGACGGCATATTCGAGCGCTTTTTTATTGTGGGACAGGATCTTCTTGTAGTTCTTTTCGAGATAGCTGAATAGACGGGGATCTTTTATGACGCCGTATTTTATTATCTCAGCCAGGCCGTTCTTAACCTGCCGCAGAGATAAGGACCCGGTAATGGATATGTCGGATATTACTGCGCGCGGTTGATAGAAAGCGCCGATAAGGTTCTTAGCTACCGGGAGATCTATAGCAGTTTTACCGCCTATGGATGAATCTACCTGCGCCAGTAATGTTGTAGGGATCTGGATGTACGGTATGCCTCTTTTGTAGATGGCTGCCGTGAATCCTGCAAGGTCCCCGATCACTCCCCCGCCGAACGCCACGATGAATATGGACCTGTTCTTATCATAAGAGGCTATTCTCTGAAGGAGCCTCGTGAGGACGATGAGCGATTTTGCTTTTTCGGAATCCGGAACGAGTTCGAACCTGGCCGTGATGCCGGCTTTCGCGAACGATCTTTCGAGAGGCTTTCTATAAAGTCCTGCCAGGGTTTTATTGGTGACGATAACAGCATCCTTGCCTATATCGAGCGAACGCGATATAGCTCCGGCGTTCTTAATGATGCCGTGGCCTATTAAGATGTCGTACGACCTGTCACCTAACGAAACCCTGATCTTTTTCACGAAGCCTTTTTCTTGATTTCTTCGCTTCTTTTTTCGCATCCGCCGCGGGTTTTGCCGCTGCTTTCGCTCCCGCTGCCGGCGCTGCTGCTCCCGCTGCCGGCGCTGCTGCTCCCGCTGCACCCTCAGCTGCGCCTTCTGCTGCCGCTGCTTTCTCTTTCTTTATCTTGAACCTGAGTATCTTTACTTTTGGAAGGCCGTAAACCGAATCATCGTCGGCCCATTTCTCTTTTTCCTTCAACGATTTGATACGCTCGTATCTTTTCAGGACTGATCTATGCGCTTTATTCTTGTCCGATGAGCGCAAACTAGGGTGCTGAGACATTTTATTACCTCCGTTTTTGTTTAGCGTAGCCTTGTGTACGCGTCTTTGTAAGACCTTCTCACTTTATTTAATACCGGCTTAGCTGCGTCTTTGTTCACGAACGCGCCGATGCACACTATAAAATAAGGTTCACTTGGGGTTGCAAAGGCTTCAAACCCCGATCTTTTTAAACGTTCCGCTTCCTGATCCGCCCACTCTTTACGCGTGAATGTTGCCGCGACTATGGTGTATGGTTTTGACGGGTCCGCCGCTACTACTGCCGGCGCAGGTTTTGTAACTAGTGCGACAGGCGCCGGTGTGATCACAGGCGCCGCTACGGCCTGCTGTTTCACCGGAATGGGCTGCCTGACGGGCGCTGCTGCCGGGCGCGCTATTTTCCTGCTGACTGTCTTGCCCCGCTCCACTCCAAGCGCGTATATGACGACCAGGAGCATTATTATTCCTATAGAGACAAATACCGTCTTTTCCAAATTCAGTATGATCGCGAAATCTCCCTTTGGGATCATTTTGTCGAATTTCGGGAAAGCTCGCTTCCTGTTATCGAATTCGAAAAGCTCTTTCTGGTATTTCCCTTCTCCCATAGTATCCATTTTGGCGGTATTATAGCACAGGCGTCAATAAAATGCAATTTTTGCCGCCTAATTATCCTTTTTAGGTGTTACGGGTACGGAACGTATATTGAGCCTGAACTGCTTCCCTGTGACCTGTATAGATGGCGAAGAATAGTCGCCTTTGAGGTCAACCGACAGGCTTTTCCATCCATCATTTTCGTCTTTTAACATGGAATTCAACATTTCATCCGGTATCTTAGAGGTCAATTTATTGGAAAAATATATTGTTACCGATACGTCGAGAGTTTTGTTCTGAAAGATATCCCCTGTGAAGGATACTCTCATATCGTCACCTTTTACCTCAAGATCCTTGACCCTGATCCCCCCATCTATGGGTATTATTATTCCGGATATCTCCTTGTATATCCAATGGCTTTTAAACGGGGCGGCTACAAGGGCGGCGAGATCGTCATATTTTTCTTTTTGGCTGCCGGCAGCAGATATGAAGCTTACATCTCTCAGGCTGAACTTTATGGCCGTCTTCCATACGGATAATTCGTCGGATATAGGTAATATATACGCTTTTTTTGCCGATATACCTATCGCGCTATTCTTCTGCACTAACTTAAGGTCGGTGATGACCAGTTCCTTGTAAAAATTGTTAGTGATGCTTCTGTATGCCGCGTCAAAACCGTTAGAGCTTGATATGGTATGTATCAAGATATTGGGTGAGAATATATACAAAAGCACTATACCGGCCGCAATCAAAGCTAATATTAATAGCAGGATATTTTTTATCTTCATCGATCACCCCAGCACATATTGTCGAAATCGCATTGACGGCACTTCTCTTTGTCGCGTTCTTTCAATCTTTCGAACCGAAGGTGTTTTATCTGGTCCCAAGATTTTTTTATGATCGCTTCCATGGACTCTACCATGGAGTCGGATATCTCTACGACTTTTGTAGCGTAGTCGCCTTTCTTGAGGCCTAGCTTGGCAATGTCTTCGGATACCGGTTCTATGAAGACGAGTTCCCCGAGGGTGGCCTTGCGCCCATTTGATTCCCGCTTATCCTTTTCATATAAGAGCCTGTAGGATATGAGCTGCCTTAAATAGCCGTCGCATTCATCCCCGGCAAGGTCTCTTATCTCGTTCATCGCCTTGAGGTGCTTGTCGGGTTTACCCGTCTTATAATCTATGATCTTGACGAGAGCGCGTTTCTCATCGGCCCATTCAACTTTGTCATACTTTCCCGTGAAGATGATATTGTCGCCTATGGTCACGAGAAGTTTTCTCTCCAGGCCTATCGGCATCACGGGATGCCTGGATGCGCGTTCGAACCAGTTCTGCAGTTTCTGCATCTGCCCCTGCCCTTTGCAGTGCGCTTCGATCGAGCTGTCGGCTCCCTGGAATGCCAGCTCGCGCTCAAAGGCTTTTTTAAAGAATTCAAACGAAGGGAAACTGCCGGTCTTCTGATATTCAGTATATGAATCTTCAAGCGCTTTATGAACGCAGTTACCGAATACAAGGTTCTTTTTTCTGGGTCCGGGGAGCTTCAGGACGTCGTTATAAAGGAATTTTCTATGACAAGAAAGGTATGTGTTCACCCTTGTCGGGTTCAGGGTTATATTGGCGACCATATCGGCGAGGACCTTCTCCGTCCCTATGAACGGATCGCTCGAGTCCGTCGATTCAAGGAACTCCTTCATCGTCTCTTCTTCCGGCTGTTTGATCGCCTCAGGCGCGTCCAGTCCTATAGCGTCCAGGTATGAGCTTGATATAGTGTCATCGTTGGGACTGGCTGTGAATATGAGGTTCGCTTTTGCCCTGGTCATGGCGACATAGAAAAGCCTCATCTCATCATACGCATACAACTGTTTTAAGGCTGATCTGTCGGCAGCATGCTCCTTGCCTTTAAAAACTCCAGACGGCATAGGGAGCATTTCCGGCCTAACTCTCGCGGGCCAGTTCTTGTTCTGCAGGCAGAAAGGTATGATGACGGTATGGAACTGTCTTCCTTTAGAACCGTGCGCCGTGAATACCCTGACGCCGCTCTGCGTCATGGTGACGAGTGAGCCGGTTATGGGCAGGCCGTGGTCTCTGCGTGTCTTGATCTCGTCCATGAACTCATCCAGCCTTATCGCGGGCCTTGAAAGGTCTGTCGCCTTGACCATATTTACAAAAGATGTGAGAGCTCTCAACTCCCTGATCCGAAGCACATCCTTGTCCTGATATTCTCTCAACAGGAATTTCAGCATATTCGAATCTTTTATGAAATCGATCAATATGCTATGCACCGACCTGTCCTGGGCGTCATCGAGGAGGCGCTGTATGACGTCTCTCGCCTTTTCGAGCTTTTTGATCTTTTCAAAAGTTATACTGCTCTCTTCTCCCTTAAAGAACGAGAGAAATTCCGCCAGCATGGAGATCCGGGGGTTGTTAGTGCTCAGTTTTTTGGAGTTCACGTATGATATGAACCTGAGGGTGTCGGATAGCGGGATCTCAAAATAGTCAGCCGTTAAAACTTTATAGAATGCCATATCCTTCACGCTGATCTCTGCGGGGTCTATATGAGCGAGTTCAAGGACATCTAGGAGCTGTTTCACGCGCTTTTCGCTGCTTATATCCTCTTTACCATCCGTGGCGTATGGCACGCCGGCCTGAAGCAGGGCGTCGACGATCTTAAGGATGTCGTTCCTCTTTCTTACGAGTATGGCTATATTATTGAATGGGTGTTTGCGTTCATCTTCGGTCAGTTCCGTGGAAGCAGCTGATTTTTTCGCGGCCGCTTTGACTTTATCTATAAGAAATATCAGTTCTTCCTGTTCCGTAGAGAACTCAGCCCTTTCAATCGATGTCTCTTTAAAGCGGCGTACCGCCGTCAGGTTCTTCTCGGCCGCCCTCTCTCTTTTAGGGATCATCCCGATCATCTTTGCGGAAAGGTCGATCAATTCTTTTGTGGAGCGGTAATTCTCTACCAGCGTGATCATCTTGATGTTCGGGTAGCGGTCTTTCAGCAGTTTAAAGTTACCGACGCTCGCGCCCTGGAAACGGTATATAGACTGGTCATCATCTCCGACGCAGCACAGGTTCGGATCTTTGTAATCGAGCAGTGTAAATAGGAGTTCCAGCTGGGATCCGTTCGTATCCTGAAATTCGTCGATCATGACGTAGGTGAACTGTTTTTGGTATTCGCTCTTCAGTCCCGGCTCATTCTTGAGCGCTTCGGTGGCGAACATTATCATGTCGTCAAAATCGTAGCGCCCTCTGTCGTCAAATATATCTTTATTCTTCCCATCTTTCAGCTCTTCGTATTCGCGATAGACTATTGATAGAGCGTGAAGGCGCTTAATGTGTTTATCTTCGAGATACGGGTCAAACTCTTTCTTATTCTTGAGGAATTTCTCGAACTGCCCAGGCGTTACGCCGTCGCGTTTGAGCGCGCCTATCTTCTGCATGATCTCGCCAAGATATATATACGGCGCGCCGAAAGGCCTGATCTCGTCTATGCCTTTAGTGTGGTCGAGTATATGCTCGATGGCGCGGACGCCTTCGAGCTCGTTCATCTGTATCTTGTCGCCGACGTAGTTCGCGGCGTCTTCAGACTCCTGTATTATGGAGTTAGCAAAACTATGGAATGTGCCTACCTCTACATCGTACCCGGGAAGGCCGATGATACGCGCCAAGCGCTCTTTCATCTCTTTGACGGCAGAGTTCGTGTAGGTGAGTATGAGGATATTCGAAGCGGCGGCGTATCCTTTATCTATTATCGAAGCGGCGCGTACCGACAAAAGTTCCGTCTTGCCGGTCCCGGGGCCTGCCAGTACCAGTACGGGTCCCTTGGCAGAGTCGACCGCCTGGACTTGCGTCTTATTCAAAGCATTGTAGAATTGAGAAAAATCTTTCATCGTTAGGGTCTTATAGTATGGAGGTTACGAAGTTTTTGTCTTCTTAAGAAGTTTCTTGATCTTGGAAATTATCTTTTCATTTCTTGTATAGCTGTACCCTGTTGTCGAAGGGGTCCGATGGGCGACCAGGATCTCAAGTTCAACAAGGTCTTCGAGGGCTTTCTTTGACTTAGAACGGTCCTCGCGTATCCAGGTGGAGACACCTCGAGGCGTGTCGATGCATGCCTGGTTCTCATGAAAGAAAGTTATTATCTTCTTGTGTACCGGGCTATTGATCGCTTCATCTATGTTCATACGATTCCCTCTCAAGCATGGTTCTTATGTCTCTTCGTTTGACGACGTTCAGGAATATGGAGACGATCTTAGGGTCGAATTGAGTGCCCGCATTACGGCTTATCTCGTCTATAGCCTCGTCTATGGTCCTGGCGGTCCTGTACGGTTTTTTGATTATCATCGCCTCGAAAGCGCCCACGACCGCCATGATCCTGGCGCCAAGAGGTATCTGGTTCTTCTTCAACCCTTTCGGGTATCCGGAACCGTCATAATTTTCATGATGGTACAATATGTATGGGATGACCGATTTTAATGCCGCTATATGTTTTATTATCTGCACTCCCGTCAGCGGATGTTCCTTGACGATATCGTACTCTTTTCCGGTCAGTTTGGAAGGTTTTGTAAGCACTTCTTCAGGGACAACTATCTGCCCGGCGTCGTGAAGGAGCGCTGCATATTCAAGGTTCTTCAGGCTCGTAACGTCCATGTGCACGCCCTGTCCGATCGATAGCGTTATGCGAAGGAATGACCCGCGCGGAACGTACGCTCCTGGAGCGCGCGCGTTTAATATCGTAGCGAGCGATTTTATGACGCCCATCGTCAGCTTTTCCTGCTCTTTGTAGAGCTGGGCGTTCTTTATGGCTATGACCGCCTGTTCGGCAAGAGTGGTCATTATCTCCTGATCGAACGGTGTGAAGGGCTTGTTATCAAGTTTGTCATATAGCGTGATAACGCCTATGACGTCTTCATCTATTAGCGGCGTCGCAAGATAGTTATCTCCGCGGACAGGCCTGCCGTATTTGACGGCTTTACCGGGTGCCCACTTTCCTACCATTACTTTCTTAAGTTTTGTCTTTTTGTTTCGTATGTCGACGGTCGATTTCGGGATGAGCATCTTCCTGGTAGAGTCTACCAGTTTTATAGAGCACCGGTTGGCCCTTATTATCTGTAATGACAATCTGGCGATGCGCGGTATGAGTTCATGCAGGTCAAGCGTCGAGCTTATCAGGCGGTAAACAGTGTGTACTGTCGACAGCGCAATCGCGCGCGGCCGGATCGTCTCGGACAGCTTGTGCAGCTCCAGCTCTTTCTGCGCCTCTCTTACGACGGTATCCGTGAATGCGCCGAAAATATCGAGCATTTGCGGCGTAATGTCGTGTTTTGCGTAGCAGGCGCCTATGTAACCGTACAGCTTATTGCCTTGAGAGATCGGGTATATGAAGCCATGCAGGCCGTGGCTGCACTCGTATTTCGTTATGGCGCTCGTCCGGGCCGCCTTCCTGATCGAAGCGGAAAGGCTCTTCAGGCACAGACTCCCTTTTGGACCCTTCCCCTTCATGTAAGGGCAAGAGATGCTTGCAAGCTTGACGAGGTCCGCCGTGACCGGTTTAGGCTTTTCTATGAGCCACCACATGGTCGGCTTTATGCATGCCCCGAAACACTCTTCCTCTTTTTTCAGGCCGATACTCTTCCTGAGCATGTCGAAGAGCTCATTCTGGTATTCAACGCTCTTTGTGTGATCTTTCATTATCTATACCCGTTCGTACGGTTCAAAAAACTTTTTATATTCATCAAGCGCGTATCTGTCCGTCATACCAGCTATATAATCGCATATAACGCGGAATTTGTCTTCCTTTTTCAGGCGGTTATGGGTCGTAGGCGGCAGCTGTTCGGGATTGTCCATATATATCTTGAAGAGGCTCGAGATGAAACGAAATGCCTTTTTAGACATCCTGATGACCCTGTAATGCTGGTACAGGTTCTTGAGCAAAAATTCACGCATCGACTGGCGCATGGCGTACATCCCTTTTGAGGAAGTCACTATGCGTTCCGGTATTTTATATACATCCGACGGCTGCCTGATCTTGAATTTTTTAATGTTCGCTTCGGTCTGTTCGAGGACGTCGGAGACCTGCTGATTGATGAGCGACCTTATGATCTGGTATTTCCGCGTTTCGTCGGTTATACCCGGGTAGTGTTTACGTATCTCTTTGTCAGCGGATGTCCAGAGCTTCACGCATTTGAGATCTTCTTCCTTAATGAGGGAACTCGTTATCCCGTCGTCGAGGTCATGGTTGTCGTATGCGATCTCGTCGGCGATATCGACTACCTGTATCTCAAGGAGCGGTGAACCTTTTGATTCAAAAGGGATCACGGGGCGAGGTTTGTCAAAAGGCGTGGAATGTTTTATTATGCCCTCCCTGACCTCGTGAGTCAGGTTGAGTCCCGGAAAGTCGGGGTAACGTTCTTCAAGGTAGTCCACAACCCGGAGGCCGTGCGCATTATGATCGAACCCGCCATGATCGCGCATGAGCTCGTGAAGGGCATCTTCGCCTGAGTGGCCGAACGGAGTGTGGCCGAGGTCGTGAGCCAGGCTTATAGCCTCAACGAGGTCCTCGTTGAGCGAAAGCGCCCTGGCGATCGATTTCGCTACCTGGTTCACTTCGAGCGTATGTGTGAGCCTTGTACGGTAGTAATCGCCCTCATGATTTACGAAGACCTGTGTCTTGTATTCGAGGCGCCTGAACGCAGTCGAGTATATTATCCTGTCCTTATCGCGCTGGTAGCATGTCCTGTAAGGGTGCTCATCTTCTTTATAGTGCCTGCCCTTGCTCAGGCGGCTCTTCTGCGCGTATGGCGCAAGCAGGTCCTCTTTTTTTTCGAGATCTTTTCTCTTGATCACAGGATCATCTTCCTTTTAACAAGTCATACGCGGCTTTTAAAGAATCGGATACTACTTTGGTATTGGCCAGGACCGGCATAAAGTTGGTGTCGCCGTACCATCTCGGCACTATGTGGATGTGCAGATGTCCGGCGAATCCTGCCCCGGCGATCTTGCCCATATTTATACCTATATTATAACCGTCGGGCTTCATCTTCTTATCGAGCTTGATCTTTGTTCTTTTGACGAGGGTCATCAGGTCCAGGAGTTCTTTATCCGAAAGCTGTTCGAGCGTCTTTACGTGCCTGAAAGGAGCCACCATTATGTGGGCG
>JBAYFK010000044.1:0-9660 GCA_041667225.1 Candidatus Omnitrophota bacterium | reverse complement strand
TCCATGAACAACCAGATGAGGAAGTGGAACCCGCATGTCGATGTTAAGGACAAGCCTATCTGTTACCGCTGCTTTAACAATCCGCCGGGAGAAGGAGTGTGCTCTTACTGTCCCACCATTAAGACATTAAAGGACGGGCTCGTTCACGAAGATGTTACGGAAACTCCCATGGGAGACGAAGTATATAATTACAGGATCATCTCTTCTCCGATCAAGGACAGCGCCGGCAAGGTAGTAGCGGCCGTAGAGATGGTGGAAGATATAACCGAACGTAAGAGGACGGATGAGCGTTTGCATGATTACGCAGTGAGGCTTGGATATTTGACCAAGTACGCCAACGATTTTATCATTCTCCTTGATGAGAACTTCCGTTTTCTGGAAACTAATGAGCGTGTAGAAGATGTTTACGGGTATACTCATGAAGAGTTGATGAGTATGTATGCGCATCAGCTGCGCGCGCCGGAAGTGAAGGATGACTTTGCAAAACAGATAAAACCGCTCGAGACGGCAGGCAGGGCTGTCTTCGAGACCGTGCACCAGCGCAAGGACGGAACGAAATTCCCAGTAGAGATCAGTATCCGCGCTGTAGATATTGAAGGAAAGAGGCTCTATCAGGCGGTCATCCGCGATATAAGCGAGCGTAAGCTGGCGGAGGATAAATTCCGCATCCTATTCGAAAGCTCCCGGGACGCCATCATGATCCTCGAGCCGCCATCATGGAAGTTCACCTCAGGAAACCCCGCAATGATCGGGATGTTCATGATAAAAAGCGAAGAAGATATCCCTTCTTACGGGCCATGGGACCTCTCTCCCGAGCGGCAGCCGGACGGGAGTCTCTCTTCCGGGAAGGCTCATGAGATGATCGAGACCGCCATGCGCGATGGATCTAATCTTTTTGAATGGACGCATAAACGCCTGGACGGTAAGGAATTCCCGGCTAACGTTATGCTGACCAGGGTAGCATTTGCCGATAAGACGATACTCCAGGCCACGGTCAGGGATATCACTGAGCAGAGGAAGCTGGAAAAAGAAGCGCGCAAGCGCCTGCAGGACCTGGAAGTCTTTTATAAGGCAAGCATAGGCAGGGAAGAACGTATATTGGAACTCAAGAAAGAGATCGAGACACTGAAAAGAGAAAGAAAAATATAGTACATGCGCATCTTCAGCAAATTGATAATCGTCTTTGTGGCGTTCATAGTCATACCTACGGCCTTTGTAAGCTATATAGTATTTTATAACTCCAAAAATATCATAGAAAAAGAGATATTTTTCAGGTTGAATATAGCGGCCGATCAGGACGTGGAAGAGGTAGAGGCATTCTTCCCAAAAAGGATAGCCGACCTGAGAGCCCTGAGCCGCCGCGACATATACGAGACCGCCTTCACGGTGCTGGATCGATTCAGCACAGAACGGTCAAATCCTTTCTATGTAAAGGTAAAGAAAGAGGTTGACAAGCGGTTCGACGTATTCCAGTCCGCGTATAAATATGTGGATATCATGATCGCTAATATGGATGGAAGAGTTATTTATACCTATAATCCCGAACATGAATTTGAGGTGGGGGACCTTCTGCCCGATAAGGACGAAGTCATTGAAAAAGCCGTATCCGGCATTTATATCGGAGATATAAAAAAAACCGGCCATGAGGAGCACCCATACACCATATGTTTGGCAGGGCCTATATATACGAATACGGATGAGCCCGTCGGTGTGATTCATTTCGAAGCGGATATGAGCATGATGTATGATTTTGTGGGAGGCGGCTCCGGGCCGGAGAAGAGCTGGGAGAGCGTCCTTGTGAAGGAGGCGCCCGATAATAAATTTGTATTCATAAGTCCGCTGAAATTCGATCCCGGAGCTATTCTAAAAAGAGAAATAAGTATGGGGTCAGCTGCTGCCTTGGGCGCTCAGAAGGCTATATTGGGAGAGGTCGGTTCAGGGTTGAGCGTTGACTATCGCGGGAAAAAAGTCTTATCCGCATGGCGCCCTATACGATCGCTGGGGTGGGGGCTTGTAGTAAAAGTAGACGAGAACGAGGCGTTCATGCCCATTAAGAAGCTCAGAGACTTATTGATCTTCATAATTCTCGTAGCGATATTTTCCGCCATAGCTGCCGCCATTGCGATAGCGAAGTCTATAGCCGATCCTATCCAGAAATTATGTAAAGGCACGGAGATAATCGGTTCCGGAAATCTGGATTACAGGATAGGTATCGATGCGAATGATGAAATAGGCAGGCTTTCCCGTTCATTCGACATGATGACCGCTAACCTGAAAAAGACGATGACCTCTATAGATATGCTCAACAAAGAGATGTCGGAGCGCAAAAGCGCCGAATTCAAGCGTGAGAAGGTAATGAAGTGGCAGCATGATGTGAATGTGCTCCAGCAGTCCCTTCTTACTCCGGCTACGCTTAAAAGTAAACTCAATAGCATAACAGAGAACGTAGTGCGTATCTTTGACGCCGATTTTTGCCGCATATGGCTGATCAGGCCCGGCGATCGGTGCGCTAAAGGATGTATCCATGCCGAAGTCACGAGCGGACCCCACATCTGCCGGTACCGGGACAGGTGCCTGCATTTGATCTCAAGTTCAGGCCGATATACCCATCTCGACGGTAAAGGGCACGCCCGAGTCCCATTTGGAGCTTATAAAATAGGATTGATCGCATCGAGCGAAGACCACAAATTCCTTACAAATGATGTTACGAACGATCCGCGTGTTCATGACCATGAATGGGCGCGCGAACTGGGGCTTGTGTCGTTCGCCGGCTATCAGCTCAGAATACCTGGAGGAGACAGATACGGGGTTTTGGCGCTTTTTGCCAAGCATCCCATATCGCCCGAAGAAGATTCGATTTTGGACAATCTGAGCAACACCGTTGCATTTGTCGTGCGTCAGTCTGTTGTGGAGGAAGATCTTTGGATGCAGTCGGAAAAATTGGGTTCTTCTTTAAAAGAATCATTCAAGTCCCGTGAGATCCTATTGAGCATGCTTGAGGATAATAGCCAGATCAGGGACCGGCTGGAGAAGAGCCTGGAAAAGTTAAAAGCCGCTCAGATGCAGCTCGTGCATGCTGAAAAGATGGAGGCCGTAGGAAGGATGGCTTCGGGTATTGCCCATGAGGTGAAAAATCCGCTCGGTATAATACTGCAAGGAATAAATTATTTCGAAAGCGAATTGGCTCCCGAAGAAAAGGATAACCGCGAGATGCTCCTGATGATGAAAGACGGTGTAAAGAGGGCCGATAATATCGTGCGCGCGCTCCTCGATTTTTCCCGGGTTGAAGATCTGAAGATGAAAGAGTGTGATATTAATACTATAATAAAAAGATCGATAGACCTCGTTCGGCATAAACTGAGCCTAAACAATGTCGAAAGTGTCTATGAGATGGGCGGCGATATACCCAAAATGTTCTTCGATAAAGAGAAGCTGGAGCAGGTATTCATCAATCTATTCAATAATGCGATAGACGCCATGCCTCAAGGAGGGAAGCTTTTTGTCCGGACTTATTTGACGGAGCTAAAGGTCCCGGGAGAAAAGATAGGCCACAGGGAAAGCGATATTTTTAAGTTGGGCGAAAAAGCTATCGTGGTGGAGGTTGAGGATACCGGTATGGGGATAGATAAAGATGTTGCGGATAAGGTCTTCGACCCGTTCTTTACGACTAAGAACCGGTCGGAAGGCACGGGGTTGGGGCTTTCGATCGCTAAGAGCATTGTCGAGATGCATAAAGGCCTGATCCACCTGAAAAGCGAAAAGGGAAAGGGCGCGAAATTCACCATCATATTTAAGATGCCAAAAGGGGAAATGAGTTAATATGGAAAAGACGAGAGTGATGCTCATTGACGACGAGGAGAACTTCCTCAAGATAACCAAGATCAACCTGGAGAGAACAGGTAAATATTCTGTAGATACGGCCTCTGATGCGAACGGTCTCATCGATAGGATCAGGTCATTTAAGCCTGATATCATAATGCTCGACCTCCTTATGCCGAAGATGAGCGGGGTCGATGCGTGCCAGGCTTTAAAAAAGGACCCGGAAGGGAAAAAGATCCCGGTCATAATCATCTCTGCGCTGGATACCGATCATGATAAGCTCAGGATGTATGAGATGGGGGTGGTCGATTTTATAGCAAAGCCTGTAGATATGGACGAACTCATTTCAAAAATAGAAACGGCGTTGAAAATAAAGTAAGGACCTGTCATATGAACCTGGCTCAAATTGCTATAAACTCTCTCGTATTCAAAGCGAAAGCTTTCGAGAGATCTACGAACGACCCGATCAGGGCGCAGGAAAAGACCCTTTTAGAATATATAAAGCGCAACAAAGAGACGGAATACGGGCGAAGATATAACTTTTCCAAGATCTCGGCCTTTAAGGACTACCAAAAATTCGTTCCTATGACCGACTGTGAGAGCCTTCGTCCTTATATCGAGAGGATGACCAATGGCGAGGAGAATATCCTCACCTCCGACAAGGTTATCTTCTTTGGCCTGACAAGCGGTACGACGGGCCACCCGAAATTTATTCCGGTCACTAAATATTCACGCGACAAGAAAGCGGAAGTGATGAGCCTGTGGGTGTATTACATAACCAGGGACCATCCCGACATATTCAAGGGCCGCATCCTTCCGATCGTCAACCAGGAGACGGAAGGCTTCACGGCTTCGGGGTGCCCGTACGGCACAGAGACTGGCCATGGATATAAGAATCTTCCAAAGATCATGCGCGGCCTGTTCGCCCTTCCCAACAACATATTTGATATAACAAATTATGAGTCGAGATATTATTGCATCATGAGGATATCGATGGAGCAGAATATTACGACGATAGCGACCTTGAACCCTAATACTATCGTGCTCCTGTGTCATAAGCTGGAGGCTTGGGGCGATGATATAATTACCGACATTAAGAATGGTACGATCAGCGCTAAATTCGATATACCTGCTGATATAAGAAAAGAGCTGGAAAGGCCTCTAAAGCCTAACCCTTCAAGGGCTGAGGAACTCGTCAACATTATCAAGTCCGGTAAGAAACTGCTGCCGAAATATTTTTGGCCCGATATGAAGCTTATCGAATGCTGGAAAGGCGGCACGGTAAAATTGTATCTTAAGGAACTGCCGCAGTACTTCGGTGACGTTCCGGTAAGGGATTTCGGATGTCTTTCGACGGAAGCGCGCAGCTCCATCGCTATGAGCGATTCCGGTGCCGGAGGCGTCCTGGCTATAAATACGAATTTCTATGAGTTCATTCCGAAAGACGAGATGGGGAAGAAGGATAAGCGGTTCCTTCTGTGCGATGCTCTCGAGGTTGGAAAAGAATATTTTATCGTCGTGACTACGCCGGGGGGGTTATACCGGTATAATATAGATGACATCATCAAAGTGGACGGTTTCTTTAACAAGACCCCGGTGATAGAGTTCGTGCAAAAAGGCCTTAACGCCGTATCGGTGATGGGCGAGAAGGTTTACGAAACCCATGTGAATACCGCGATAAACAGGGCGGCTGAAAAGTACGGGCTCCTGATAAGGTTCTTTTCTGCGTCCGTCCAATTGGACGAACCGCCTCGTTATATATTCCTGGTGGAGTTCGATGGCGATCCCGGGCATGAAAAGAAGAAGAGCCTGCTCATGTCCATAGAAGAGGAGCTTTGCAGAGAAAATGCGGAGTATAAATATACGAGGAGCTCCCTCGTTCTGGGCCCTCCCATATTGAAGGTCGTCGAGCAGGGCGCTTTCGAGCAATATAGAGCAAAACGCATAGCGGAAGGCGCGCACGACAGCCAGTTCAAGGCGCCGGAGTTAGCTATAGACCCGGGGTTCCAGAAGAACTTTGCCATTAAAGAAGAGATCCATTATTTAAGGAATTGATAAGTGGCGCAATGATGCGTTGCTTTTGGAGCATAAAACAAAGGAGGCAGTTGTGGGGAGAAAGATAGCTTCGCTATTGGTCGCAATATGTTTTTTGATGCAGGGAGCGGTATGTTTTGCTGACGGAAGGAACCTTGCGCATCTGTACCGCGGGGAAGAGATAAAAGTATTCGTGAAGAGCATAGTGAATGAATCTGAAAAGAAGGACCTGTCGGTTCCCGACTTCAAGAAAGAGGTTGAGAAGGCTTTTACCAATAGAAGAAGCGTGGATTTCGAAGTGGTCTCGAGCGCCGAAGCGAGCGACGTTGAGGTGGCGGGTGTAATAAAACAGTACCAGTACCTCGTGAAGGGTCCGATGAAGCCGTCTCTCGGTATCGAAACGACAGCTCTGGACATAGCGGCTACCATGACGGAGAACTACGCCGACATGAACGTCAGTTTTACCATCACCGACAGCAAGACCGGAAAAGTCCTGTGGACCAACGATATTTATGAATATGAAAAGAAGGTCATGACCGAAGGGGAGAGCATACCCATCATGTTCGACAAGATCGCGCGTAAGTTCGTCGTCCGTTCGTTCGGTAAGCCTGCAAGAAAATAAGGAGAGGTCTTTCATGAGAAGATATGCCGCGGTTCTTTCATTATGGGCGGTCTTGGTTATATTTTTGATATCGGGGTGCACCAGAGACGGAGAAGAGCTGTCGCGTTACCCCAGGATCAGGATACCCGGGTATGAGGCCAAGGACTATTACGGCCTTATGTTCGATAAAAATAATGAGATCGTATATAACGCGGTGTGTAACCTGATAGATGAGGCCGCCGGTATGGGCGGCCTCCTATCGGATAAAAAGGCAGATAAGAAGAGCGAGAAGTTCATCCTTGCGTTAAATACGCGGCAGAGGATAGTCGAGCTTCTTCACTCGAGAGATGACAGGATAGTATCCGCCAGCCTGAGGTTCCTGCAGCTATTCGGCCCTAAGTATGCCGAAAAAGATGAATTGGCCGGGAATATCCTCAAGGTCAGGAATAACAGCAAGAACGTAAGGTATGAGCGCCTTGCCGCGCTTAGCGCGATTGCAGGAAAAGATTCGCCTGTGGGCGATAAATTCCTCAAGAAGTCGCTTGAGGACGCGTCCTGGCTCGTATCGAGAGCCGCTTATAAGCTGATCAACAGCCTTGAGAATGAAAAGTTCAGGCTGATGCTGATCGCACGGTATGAAAAGACCCTCATAGAGTACGAAAAACTCCTGATCCTTACCTCCATGACGGATAATTTTTCGAGTGATGTGTTTAAATTTTTCGGCAAGGCCGTGTTCGAGACCCGGGACAAGAAGATAAAAGACCTCATCTTCCGCTCATTTAAGAATGCGCGCGATATCTCCGAAGTCCTTAGGTGGGTCGACAAAAATTACGACAAATTATCGTCGGAAGACATAGCCGCTATGAGCGGCGGTTCTGACATTTCGGATGATTTTGCTTCTGCCCTGTATCTGGTATGTATCAGGAAGGGCTGGGTCCCGGACGATGAATTCTTCGAAATACTGTATCAGGATCTAAGTATGATCGAAGTCAGAGGCCCGGATGACTCAAAGATGACGGAAGACGATATTATACGGGAGATGAATATAAGGAACATAGAAAAGGAGATACTAGACAGTAAGGCAGCAGGGGATAAGTGGATCTTATTTAAGGGTGAAAAGGATGCGTTCGCCGAAAATGTATGCAGCGAATTGATGGCTGAGTACGACATCATGGCGGAGCAGTTCTCGCAGAACGTAAATAAGGTGCTGGACAGACATAACGTTCCTGCCGAAAAGAGAAAAGATATTTTAAAAGCGCTCTCTTCGGTATTTATAAACAAAGAATCCTTTGAGAGCGCCGTTAACCTTTTCAAAGCAACGGAACCATAGAAAAAAATCTTGACAATCAATGCCGGGATGGTAAAGTAAGAATAGTATTATTGGACTATAGGCTAAGGGAAATCCGTTAATGCGGATGCGGTCCCGCCGCTGTAACCGGGGACGAAAGCCATAAATGCCACTATCTCATTTTTGAGATGGGAAGGCGTGGTGAGTAGATAGATCCGGGAGCCAGAAGACCTGCCTATATCAGTGCCAGCGCTGGATCTTATATTGCGCTCACTCTCGAGGAAGGGCTAAGTGAATCAGGGTGCAACCCCGACTTAACGGCCGGGGTTTATTTTTTTATAGAGGACTTTATGACAAGATTGGTGTTTATACGCCACGGTATAACTGTATGGAACGCCCAAAGGCGGTATTGCGGGCATAAGGATGTTGCTTTGAGCAGGGAAGGCGCCCGTCAGGCGGCAAAATTGGCCGGATCGCTCAAAACGGCGGAATTCGATAAGATCTATTGCAGCGACAGGAAAAGGGCCGTTCAGACCTGCCGGATCATATTTGAACAGGCAAAGTTCATAAAAGTAAAAGGCCTGAAAGAGATCAACTTCGGCGTGCTCGAGGGGATGAAGCATAAAGATATAATGTTGAAGTACCCGGATGTCTACGAAAGATGGCTTGAAGACCCTTATAAAAATCATATCCCAAAAGCCGAGAAGATGAAAGTCTTTAAGAAGAGGGTTGAGGGCGCGGTAAAAAGGATAATACGTTCCAACCGCGGCAAGACCGTAGCCATTGTGTGTCACGGCGGTGTTATAGGTGTATTTGTGTGCGGGATACTGAAGTCCGGGAATTTTTGGGGGCGGATCCCTTCGGCCGCAAGCGTAACAGTAGTCGAGTACAAAAAAGGTAAAGCGCGTATAAAGAAATTTAACGATACTGCGCATTTAAGGTGAAGGATGAGCAGAATAATATTCGTTTTGGGCGGGGCAAGGAGCGGTAAAAGCAGATATGCGTCCCTAATGGCAAAAAGATCAGGGCAAAAGACGGTCTTTATAGCTACGGCGACCGCTCTTGATGATGAGATGAGGGAAAGGATCCGCCTGCATAAGATCTCGAGGCCGAAGGACTGGTCGCTTATAGAAGAGCCTTTGGATCTCAGGCGTTGTATGCTTACGCTGAAACCGGTATATGGCACTGCTCTTATAGATTGCCTTGGGCTGTGGATCTCCAACCTGCTGATGACCGGCATGAAAGATACCAGTATAGAAAAGATGATAAAAGGATTTGTGGAAGCCGCCCGCAAGGCGAAGGCCGGAACGGTCATAATAGTCTCTAATGAAGTGGGCAGCGGCATAGTCCCTGCCGATCCGCTGTCGAGGAGGTTTCGCGACCTTATAGGTCTGGCAAATCAGGCGGTGGCAGAGAAGGCGGATGATGTCTTCTTCATGCATGCAGGCATACCTGTAAAATTAAAATAAAATTATAGAGGGGCACGATGGAACTTTTAAAGAAGACGGCAGCGGAAATAAAAAATATAGACCGCTCACTTGCTGATCAGGCTCAAAAGAAGCTCGACAACCTTACGAAGCCTCAAGGCAGCTTGGGGAGGCTTGAGGAGATGGCGAAAAGGATAGTGGAGATATCGGGGTCTATTAGCCCTACGCTTAAGCATAAGGCAATATTTACCATGGCGGGAGATCACGGAGTTGTCGAAGAGGGCGTGAGCGCGTACCCTAAAGAGGTTACGCTCCAGATGGTGCATAATTTTTTGTCGGGCGGCGCCGGGATCAATGTGCTGGCAAAGCATGTTGGCGCGAGGGTCGTCGTCGTAGATGTGGGAGTTGCGTGCGATATGCCGCCGAAGCAGGGGCTCGTGATCAAAAAGGTGGGATACGGTACAAAGAATATGGCAAAAGGGCCTGCCATG
>JBAYFK010000043.1:0-9690 GCA_041667225.1 Candidatus Omnitrophota bacterium | reverse complement strand
GTATCCATCATGCCGGGCATAGAGCTGCGGGCGCCTGAACGGATCGACACCAATAACGGGTTAGTCGCATCGCCGAACGATTTATCCATGATGTCCTCGACGCGCGCCATGGCCTTCTCGACCTGGTCCTTTAATATTTTCGGGTAGGTCTTTTTATTCTGGTAATAGTATGTGCAGACTTCCGTCGTTATTGTGAATCCGGGCGGGACCGGGAGTTTCAACTTCGGATGACCTGCCATCTCGGCAAGGTTCGCACCCTTACCTCCAAGGAGATTCTTCATCGATTCGTTACCGTCCGCTTTTCCTCCGCCAAAGGAGTATACAAATTTTTTATTTTTACCACCCATCTTCAACTACCGTCCTTTCTTAGTTAAATAAACTTTTCCATAAGATATGCTTTTAAATTCGTTACGTCTATTCTATCCTGCAGCATTGTATCCCTGTCGCGGACCGTGACCTTCTTATCCGTCAGGCTGTCTACGTCCACCGTTACGCAATAAGGAGTGCCTATCTCATCCTGGCGCCTGTAGAGCCTGCCGATCGAAGCGGTATCATCATACATGACCCTGAGATCGCTCCTCAAGTCTGCCGCAATATTCCTGGCGAGAGAGACGATCTCCGGACGATTGCGCAGAAGCGGCAGTATCGCCACTTTTATCGGAGCCAGTTTTTTGTGGATCGCTAAAGACACGCGCTTCTCATCCTTAACCTTCTCTTCGCGGTATGAATCCGTGAGGAATGCTAGTATCGACCTGTCGACTCCGCCCGAAGGCTCTATTACATAAGGTATATAATGTTCCTTGGACTCTTCGTCGAAATACTGCAGGTCTTTGCCGCTCAGACGGGAATGCTGTTTCAGGTCGAAGTCCGTCCTGTTGGCTATGCCCTCGAGTTCCGACCATCCGAACGGGAACTGATATTCTATATCCGTACACGCCTTCGCGTAGTGCGCCAGCTCATCCTTCGCGTGCACCCTCTTCCTCAAATTCTCTTTTTTGATCCCGTACTTTACGTACCAGCTGAACCTTTCCTCTACCCACTTCTCGTACCACTCTTCATCGGTGCCGGGCTTCACAAAGAACTCTATCTCCATCTGCTCGAATTCGCGCGAACGGAATGTGAGGTTGCCTGTCGTAACTTCATTGCGGAATGATTTCCCTATCTGCGCTATGCCGAACGGGGTCTTTTTGCGCATGGTCGTAGCAACGTTCAGGAAGTTAACGAATATACCCTGAGCCGTTTCCGGGCGCAGGTATGTGAGGGATGTAGAATCTTCTATAGGGCCAAGGTGGGTCTTGAGCATAAGATTGAACTGGCGCGCCTCGGTCAGCTCGGCGCCGCACTCAGGGCATTTTTTGCCCGTAACGTGCTCGACCTTAAAGCGCTTCTTGCAGCCCTTACAGTCAACAAGAGTATCCTCGAAATTGCTTATGTGGCCGGAAGCCATCCATGTCTCAGGGCGCATAAGTATAGAGGCGTCCAAACCCTCTATGTCGTCGCGGCCGTAAACGTTAGTACGCCACCATACCTCTTTAAGGTTCCGCTTAAGCTCTGATCCCAAAGGGCCGTAGTCCCATGTGCTCGCAAGCCCGCCATAGATCTCGCTCGACTGAAAGATGAATCCGCGGCGCTTACAGAGCGATACGATCTTCTCCATTGTGTCCTGCTGTGTCTGCTGCATACCTGTCCTTGATTTTGATTTTATTAAATTGTAGTGGCCAGGCATGCCTGGCCACTACGCTATACTAACATGTGCTTTTGGCGAAATCAAGCGCTTTTTATGTCCTTCAGGAACTCCACTGTCTTCAGCCGGCGCTCTATATGATAGTCGAGGAATTTGCGCAATAGATGCTCAAGCTCCCTTCCCACTTCCGAAGCCACTTTGATCCTGGCTACCTTCTCGAAAGGATAACTCCTGATATGTTCTATGAACTTGACCGTTCCCTGCATAACGGATACGGCGTTGCGGTCTGCCGTTACGCACTTCTTACATATGAGGCCGCCGTTAATAAAGCTGAAGCGCGATGCGCTGTCTATCGCGCCGCCGCAATTCGCGCACTGGTCGAGCGAGGGCATCAATCCCATGAGGTTTAAAAGCTTTATTTCAAATATCCGGGCGACCCGTTTAGGGCTCGCGTCGCTGGACAACATCTTCAGGCTGTTGAGCAGGAGGTCGAATACGTCTTCGCTCTTATCCCCTAATGTAGTGACCGAATCGAGCAACTCTATCAAGTAAGCAGCCTGGCTGAGTTTTTCAAGATCCTCGCGAGCGCGGCCGAAATATTCGAGGAGATCACACTGGGAGATCGTAAAGATGTCTCCCTTCTTTCTCTCGTAAAAGACTATATCGTCGTGAGCGAATATCTCGAGCGACGCCCCTCCGAACTGCGCCCGGTGGCCGCGCACACCCCGCACTATCCCCTTCATCTTCCCGAAGCCCCTCGTATAAAAAGTAACGATGAGACTGGTCTCTCTCAAGTCCTGCCTGCGCAGTAATATGGCTTCGGTTCTTTGGATAGACATGTTACCTGAAAAGTTGGAATACGAGCGTAGTGGCCAGGATACCCAGTATAGCGCCAGCGACGACTTCCGCGACTGTATGTATGTAATCCTTCACCCTGTGCCGGGCGATGAGAAAAGCCATCAGGAAGACGAGCGTGATGACGACGAAATTATTTGTCATGAAGACGACTATCGTCCATATGGAGAACGCGATCGCCGAGTGTCCGGACGGCATCCCTCCGCGCAGCGGCGTCCCTCTGTGGAACGCGATCTTTCCCAATATCGTAAGCCCGAGCACCAGTATAAGGGATATGAACGTGAGATGCCATGGCGACTGCCTCAAGCGTATGACCGCGTCCTCTATCCCGAAAGGCATCTTCTTGGAAAAGAGCATATAACCTACGATCGCGGCGTTTATCGCCGTCAATAATACGGCCCCGGCTGCAACGTCTTTTATTATCCTGGCTATCGGATGAAATTCGCTCTTTATCATATCGACGGTGAGCTCCACCGCCGTATTTACCATCTCGGTAGAGAGCACGAGCGTGATCGTTATACAGAGTATCAAAAGGTCCGAAGTGGCAAGATTGAGGTATATGCCGAGGATTATTATGAATAGCGCGACCAGGAAGTGGGCGCGCATATTGCGCTCCGTCTTCATCACGTATATGAAACCTTCTACCGCCGCGTTGAGACTCTCGACAAATTTTCTTTCGTGCATAATATCTTCAATATCCTTTCCTGCTTTTTCGACATTTTGAGCCGGTCCTTCGGCCTCTCGTCTTCGTAACCAAAAAGATGGAGGATCCCGTGTATCACATAAAGTACGAGCTCTTCATCAAAAGATGTATTGAACACTTTCGAATTCCTGGATGCTGTATCGGACGAAATGTAGATCACTCCAAAGAACGTTCCGGGCTTAGAAGGTACGGGACCGCCTATATCAAAACTGAGGACATCGGTGGGCCGGTCCGCTCTCTTGTATTTCTTGTTAAGGGCTCTTATTCTCTTGTCGTCCAGGATGACGATCTCGATCTGGACTTTTTCGGGGACCTTAACGAACGGCAGCGCCTTTAAAGCGAGGCGTTTTATGAACGCCTCGTCAAGGGGCCGCGAGCTGTTGAGGTTATCCACCCTTATTCTTATCATTTTTTTAACTTGATGCTGAGCTCGTTCAACTGCTTTTCATCTACCGAAGAAGGCGCGCTCGTCATAGGACAATAAGCCTTCTGTGTCTTCGGGAATGCTATGACATCTCTTATCGAATCGCAGCCCACGAAGAGCGTCATGAGACGGTCGAGGCCGAACGCCACTCCTCCATGCGGAGGCGCGCCGTACCTGAATGCGTCCAGTAAAAATCCGAACCTGGAGCGCGCGTCCTCGTCGCTTATGCCGATGGTCTTGAAGATCAGTTCCTGCATTTCTCTCTGGTGTATCCTTATAGAACCGGAGCCGATCTCGGTGCCGTTTATGACGAGATCATATGACCTGGACCTCACCTTGTCGAGCGACTCCCCCTTCTCCAGCAGCGCCACGTCTTCCGGATGCACCGACGTGAACGGATGGTGTTCGGAGACCCAGCGCTTCTCCTCCTGGTCATACTGGAAGAGCGGGAAGTCCGTGACCCACAGGAAATCGAAACGCTTCTCGTCGATGAGCCCGAGTTTCTTACCGAGTAATTTTCTTAAGTTCGACATGGAGTCGTTCGCGACCTTAGGGCTGTCGGCTACCATAAATATCATGTCGCCTTCTTCGCCTTTGAGCACATCTTTGACAGAGCTGAGCTGCTCGCTCGAAAAATATTTACCTATCGGCGAAACGAGAAGCGAGCCTTCCACTTTAAAATTGGCCAGCCCTTTAGCGCCGTATGTTTTCACGAACTCTATCAGCTCGTCCACCTGGCCGCGCGAATAAGCTCCGCAGCCTTTGGCGTTTATAGCTATGACCTTGCCGCCCTTCTTCACGACTTCCTGGAATATCTTGAGGGCGCAGTCCTTTACGACACTTGTCACTTCCACGAGCTCGAGACCGAACCTCGTATCGGGTTTGTCGCATCCGAACCTTGCCACAGCGTCGGAATATTTTATCCTCGGGAACGGCACTTTGAGATCCACTCCGATCGCCTCGCTGAAAAGTTTCTTCATCAGCCCTTCGGATATCTCGTATATGTCTTCCTCCGTCACGAAAGACATCTCGATATCGAACTGGGTGAACTCCGGCTGCCTGTCCGCCCTGAGGTCCTCGTCCCTGAAACACTTGGCTATCTGGAAATACCTGTCAAGCGATGATACCATGAGTATCTGTTTGAAGAGCTGTGGAGATTGCGGCAGCGCATAGAACATGCCCGGGTTGACCCTCGACGGCACAAGATAATCCCTGGCCCCTTCCGGCGTAGATTTCGTAAGGATCGGCGTCTCTACCTCGACAAAGTTTCTGGTATCAAAATAGTCCCTGGCGAGCTTGCATACCTTATGTCTCAATCTCAAGTTCTTCTGCATAGTGAGGCGCCTCAAGTCCAGATACCTGTACTTGAGCCTGGCCTCTTCCGTTACAACAAGGTCGTCGACTATCTCGAACGGAGGCGTAAGAGCTTTGTTCAATACCTCTACGGTTTCCGCATGCACCTCGATCTTGCCTGTAGGTATCTTGTCGTTCTGGGTGCCCTCGGGCCTTCCCTCTACCCGCCCGCTGACACGGACGACGAATTCCGCGCGTAGCTCTTCTGCCTGTTTATGCACGGCCGCGGACGCGCTCGGGTTGAAAACAACCTGCGTCTTGCCGAAACCGTCCCTCAGATCTATGAATATAAGATTGCCGTGGTCCCTGCGGCTGTCAACCCATCCGCACAAGCTCACCTTTGAACCAATAAATTTAACGTTCAATTCGCCGCATGTATGTGTACGTAACATATTATCTTAATACCTCTTTCATTTTTTCAGGCAGTTCTTCGAACCGCACACTCGTCTGTTCCTTAGTGCCCATATCCCTCAATACCGCCTCGCCTCTGGCGACCTCATCTTCGCCAATTATCAGAGCGAACCTGGCGCCGAGCCTGTCGGCCGTTCTCATCTGGGCTTTAAGCGATTTTTTCTCATAATCGATATCACACGATATCCCCAGCCTTCTCAGATCGTCCAACAGCTTGAACGCTTTTGCGTAAGCAACGTCGCCTATGGTCGCGATGAAACATTCGACCGGACGCGAGGCCGCAGGTTCTTTCGTATTCTTCTGCAGGATCATCATCATCCTATCCATGCCCAGCGCGAATCCGCAATCTCCCGTATCGGGCCCGCCCATAGATCCTACAAGGTTGTCATATCTCCCGCCCGCGCCTATTGCATCCTGCGATCCCAATCCGTCATGCGTGACTTCAAAGACGGTCTTGGTGTAATAATCGAGCCCTCTTACAATATACGGATCGATCTCATATTTTATACCCAGCATATCGAGATACTTCAGGGCCTCGTCGAAATGGCGAGAGCAGTCGCTGCATATAAATTTCATATCCTTGAATGATGACTTCACTATCTCCCTGCACCGCTCGTTCTTGCAATCGAGCACCCGGAGAGGATTGAGCTGGAGCCGTCTTTTGCAGTCTTCGCAAAGCGCTTCTTTTTTATCGGAAAACGCATACCGCAGAGCATCCGAAAGCTTCTTCTTGTCGTCTTTACAGCCAAGGTTGTTCAATTTAAGCTTGTAGTCCTTTATACCCGCGGAATCGAGCACTCCGCAAAGGACCCTGATGACTTCTGCGTCGAGAGCGCTGTGGGACGAACCTATCGCCTCCACCCCCATCTGGTGGAACTGTCTCAAACGCCCGGCCTGCGGCCGTTCGGCCCTGAACATCGGGGCGATGTAATAAAGCTTCTGGAGCTGCGACAGCTTGTCGAGATTATTCTCTATGTACGCCCTCACTACAGGGGCTGTGCCTTCGGGCCTTAAAGATATATTCCTGTCGCCTCTGTCCACGAAAGAGAACATCTCCTTGGAGACTATGTCGGTATCTTCGCCGATAGTCTTTATGAAGAGCGCAGTCTCCTCTATAACAGGCGTCCTTATTTCAAGATATCCGAAATTTGCGAAGACCCTCCTGGCGGACCTTTCGAGCTCCTGCCATGCGAAAGATTCGCCCGGCAATATATCTTTGGTACCCTTGATCGCTTTTATCATTTTACTTTTTTCCTCATCACCATGCCGGACTTGAATGAAACGACCTTCTTTTCCGGTATAGGCACAGTAACGCCGGTCTTGGGATTTCTTCCTATCCTGGGCTTCCTCGTCTTCACTTTGAATATCCCGAAATTTCTCAGTTCTACCGTCTCGCCGCGGGAAAGCGCCTCGACGATCAGCTCGAGCGTCCTCTGTACGGCTTTCTTGACGTCTATCTGTTTAAGCCCTGCCTCTTCCGAAATTTTCAGCACTATCTCTTTCTTTGTCATAATAAGCTCCTTGTCATTTCATTGTACGTTCAAATGTTCTTTTGAAGAAAACTCCTATAGGATTGAACTGCTCAAGCCTTCTCTTTTTGTTCTTCAGCCTCTCCAATATGCTGTTCAGGAACACATACGAATCCTTCCAGTTATCACCGGCTTTTTTCATATTCTTCTCCGATATGAAACGCACACCGCTCAAAGATAGTATGTCGCTGACCGGATCCGTCAACCTCATGTGGGGCATGTACTTGAATTCAAAATCCCCCTTGACCTCTTCATACTTACTTTTAATTATATCCTTCGTCTCAAGGAACTTGATCTCGTCTTCCTGCGTGATCAATTCTTTCGATATGGTGTTGTTGTATATCGAATGGAATTTCACCCAAAATTCCAGGAAACTCTTTACTGCCTTTATATCCGATTCCGTCTTTTTATCTATCATAACGTTTTACTCCGCAAGGGGTTATGTTATCATCGCTATACGGCTAAGTCAAGCCTAAACCGTATAACTGATGACGTTCGAACCAAATATCTTCTCCACATCCCGGACAAGGCCGTCATGCGGTTCAACGGCAAGCCCATTACCTATCGAAACGAGAGATTTTTTCCCGTCCGGTTTTACGAATTTTAGATAGACGGGCACTTTGCCCGGATAGCGGGACAGGACTTTTTTCAAGTTGTCGAGCGCCGTCTTTTCAAGGCCGGCCATGACGAGCTCTATGGATATGGCCTTCGTATACTTTGCCCGGACGCTCTCAAGCGCGGCTATCTCGTTGGCGACTATCTTTGGGTCTTCCTCGCGCAGACTGACCCGGCCCTTAACGAATATCATGGCATCGGGCTTTACCAGGTCCGCCGATTTGGCGAACGTGATCGGGGATACGAGCAGCTCTACCACGCCGTCGAGGTCCTCGAGAGTCGCTATCGCCATCTTCTCATTGGTCTTCCTCGTGGTCGTGAACTTCGCTTTGCTTATAATGCCGCCGATCAGCACCTCGTCGCCGTCTTTAAGATTCCTCAGGCCCGTTGTCGAACATGTCGAGAACGTCCTTACTATAGATTCAAACCTTGCGAGAGGATGTTTCGTTATATAAAAACCGAGCATCTCTTTTTCGTTGGCGAGAAGCTGGTTCTCGGGCCATTCCGGAATGTTAGGTATCTCCTGATACTGTTTCTTGAAATTCTCCTGGTCCTCGAACTTGTCAAAAAAGGACAATTGGCCGTTCAGCCTGTCCTTCTGGGCGCCGCCCGCCACATCAAGCGCCCGGTCTATCATCGACGACAACTGCGACCGGTAGAGCCCTAGAGAATCCATCGCGCCGCATTTTATGAGGCTCTCTATTACTTTACGGTTCACGAGCCTCGAATCGACCCTCTTGGTAAAATCGTAGATCGATTTGAACGCGCCCTGTTTCCTCACTGTGATTATGGAATCGATAGCGCCCTGGCCGACGTTCTTTACGGCTGCCATGCCGAACCTGATGGACTCCCCTATTACTGTGAAATCCGAAAAACTCTCGTTTATGTCGGGCGGCAGGATCTTTATACCCATCCTGAGCGATTCATTTATATAGACGGCTATCTTGTCGAGGTTATCTTTTTCACTCGTCAGAAGCGCGGTCATAAATTCGACGGGGTAGTTAGCCTTAAGGTACGCGGTCCTATAGCTTATCATGGCGTAGGCGGCGCTGTGTGATTTATTGAACCCGTAGCCGGCAAAATATTCTATCTGCCCGAATACCTTATCGGCGGTCCTGCGGTCGATACTGTTCCTCGCGCAACCATCGACAAAACGCTGGCGCATCTCCGTGATATACTCAGGGATCTTCTTCGCCATGGCGCGCCTTAAACTGTCGGCCTCTGCCATGGAGAATCCGGCCAGCGATGACGCTATCCTCATCGCCTGCTCCTGATACAATATTATACCGTATGTCTCTTTCAGGATCGGCTCGAGCAGTTTATGGTCATAACGGAAACTTCCATCTCCATGCCTCCTCTTCATGAAATCGTCGAGCATGCCTGAGCCTATCGGACCGGGCCGGAAGAGAGCCAGAAGCGATATTATGTCTTCGAACCGCTCCGGTTTGAGCTTCTTTAAGAGGTCCCTCATGCCGGAACTTTCAAGCTGGAATATACCTGCCGATTCGGCTTTGGTGAGCAGCTTATAGGTCTTTTTGTCGTCAAGAGGTATCGTATCGAGATCGAGATCTACGCCCTTAGTGCGCCGGATGATCTTTACGGACTCGCTGATAACGGTGAGCGTTCTCAGGCCCAAGAAGTCCATCTTGAGGACGCCCAGTTTTTCGAGCGAGGTCATAGGGTAACCGGTAGATATCTGGCCTTCGGAAACTTTATAGAGCGGAGTATAATGTACGAGCGGCTTTTCGCTGATGACGACGCCGGCCGCATGTGTAGAAGCATGGCGCGTAAGCCCTTCGAGCACGAGCGACGTATCTATGAGCTGGGCGATCCTCGGATCGTTCCTGTAAAGGTTATTCAGTTCCGGCTCCTGCTTAAGCGCGGTCTCGAGCGTCATATCGAGTTCTGCGGGAACGAGCTTGGCTATCTTGTCCACATCGCTGTACGCCATTCCAAGGGCCCTGCCCACGTCCCTGATGACGCCCTTTGCCATCATAGTACCGAATGTGATTATCTGCGCGACGTTGTCTTTGGAATATTTTTTGACGACATAATCTATGACTTCATTCCTTCTCTCGTAGCAGAAATCTATATCTATATCCGGCAGGCTGATCCT
>JBAYFK010000042.1:0-9695 GCA_041667225.1 Candidatus Omnitrophota bacterium | reverse complement strand
CGATAGTGTTCTTCTTCACAAGGAATATATTGCTCGCGCACCCCTCGGCGACCTTGCCTCTGGTATTCAGCAGTATAGCATCATCGAACCCCCGGGCTTTTGCGTCAAGCCTGGCGACTATCTGGTTCAGGTAATTTACGCTCTTTATGGATGTAACCGGCGAATATTCATTCTGCCTGGTATTGCTGACGCATAGCGCCTTTATGCCCCTCTTGTAGATCCTGTCAGGATAGTCGATAAGCTCCTTAACCACTATTACCGTATTTGGGCGGGATATATTATCCATGCCCAAACCGAACTTACCTTCTCCCCTCGTTATAGTGACGCGTATATATGCGCTTTTGAAGCCACCCGCCTTAATGGTCTTAAATATCGCCTTCTTTAAATAGACTTTAGGATATGGCGGTCTTATCCTTGCCGCTTTGAGCGATCTAAATAGCCTGTCGAGATGCGCATCTAAGCAGAATACAACGCCGGCATAACTCCTCATCGTCTCGAATACACCATCCCCGTACAGGAAACCTCTATCAGAAACGGATATCTTGGCGAGCTTGCCGCCTACGATCCTGCCGTTCATCCATATCTTCACCTTTTTCATATGGATATGATCTCCCTCTCTTTTTCTTCTATGCCTAATGAGCTGAATAGCCCCTTCACTTTATGGATCGTCTCTTCATACTCCCTTTCCGGGTCAGAGTCCGCGACTATCCCGCCCCCTGCCTGAAAATACGCTTTTCCTCCGCTTATGACGAACGTACGTATAGCTATGGAAGTGTCCATACTTCCGTCAAAGGATATGTATCCTATCGCTCCCGTATATACCGATCTTTTGACCGGCTCCAGCTCTTCTATTATCTCCATAGAGCGTATCTTGGGCGCGCCGGTTATAGATCCGCCCGGAAAAGCCGCTTCCATGCAATCGATGGGCCCGATCCCTTTCGTCAGCTTTCCGGAAACTACCGAGACGAGATGGAATACCGTGGAATATCTCTCAAGCATGTTCAATTCGGACACCTTGACGGAACCGTATTCACAGATCCTGCCGAGATCATTTCTTTCAAGATCTACTATCATGAGATGCTCGGCCGCGTCTTTCGGACTGGCTAAAAGTTCCCTTTCCATCATGGCGTCCTCGGAAGCGTCGCGCCCGCGCGGCCTCGTCCCTTTTATGGGCCGTGTCTCGATATAGTCGCCCCTCTTCATCAAGAACCGCTCGGGAGAAGAGCTCGCAATGACCAGATCGTCGAAATTTAGGTATGATGAGAACGGCGCAGGATTCGTCTTCCTGAGGCGTGAATAGAGGGCGAACGGCTCCTCCTTCAATTCCACCTCGAACCTTTGGGACAGGTTCACCTGATATATGTCCCCGCGCCTTATGTATTCCTTGGCCTTTTCTATGGCGTCTATATACGCTTCTTTTGAAAAATTGGACCTAAGCTCACCGCTCGGGCGGAAATTATAGGCCTGTCCCCCGGCACGGGCGAGCGCTATCCGGGCCCTGAAATATTTAAGCCTATTCTCCCTTTCCGGCAAACCCAAGCTTGATAGATAGGCCTTCTTCTTAAGGATATCGAACGTGATGACGCAATCGTAAAAACCCATTACGCAGTCGTATAAATGCAGATCGTCCTTGGCAGCATCCGGAAGCTCTTCTATGAACCTTTTAAGGTCATACGAGAAATAACCTACCCCTCCGGCCGTAAAGGGCATCTCCTTTTCCGTGTCGACCCTGTACCTGTCGAACAGATCTTTCAGGACAATGAACGGGTCCGACGTAAGATGTTCGATCTTACCGCCGCGCCATTCAAGCATTATCCTGTCGCCTTTACTCTTAAATACAAGGAACGGATCGCCCCCTAAAAATGAATATCTGCCGGCGTCTGCGAAGGTCTGGCTGCTGAGAGAACTATCGAGAAAGAAACTGTAAGGCAGGTCTTTGATCGCCGCGAACAGGTCTTCCGGGGCGCCGGGATGATCTATTTCTTCGATAATGGGTCTAGGCATATTTGTCTCTGACTTAACAAATTTTAATTGAGGGCTTCGGCAAGGACGCTTTTAAGGAATTCCAGGCTAGACTTAACCTCGTCGCTCAAGCTCTCTCCCAGGGCGGTCGTCTTTGGTTGAATAGATATGAAAAAAATATTAAGGTCTTCCTTCCCTGTTTTCAGAAGGTCTATGAAGAGCCTAGGCGACGGGCTGTGTGTGGAAAAACTTACATCCGATATCTGGTCAAGGTTCAATACCCTTATATCGCCGCTCTTGGCCCCGAAATCCGCGGCATCTATGAATATGATCGTCTCCGACGATGTGGAGAGTATGGGGAGTATATAATTCTCGGGCGCAGTGCCGCAGTCAAATAGCCTGGCATTTATCTTATTATCCCTGGCAAGCTCTATGAACTTAGGCCCCAGGCCGTCATCGCCCCGTATTATATTGCCTATACCTACGATGGCGACTTTGCCTTTGACCCTCGATTTTATCTCGGAGGCCAGGGCATCATCAGGCGTTGCTTCAAAATTTTTCAATCGTGGCCTTTCTTCTGCACTCAGCGCAGAGTACCTTTACCCGGTCGGACCTCAAAAGGTTCTCTTTTGCCACCTGGAACACTTCGTCTGAAAAACCCATGCTCTTTAACGATGATATGAAAAGTGTCGGGTTCGAGAATGAAAGGGGCCCGAGCCTCTTGACGATCCAGTTAAGGTGGGCCTTAGCCGTTATTACTTCCCCGCAGATCTCGCACAGCGCCAGTTCTTTTTCGTCTGTCATCGAGACCATCTCTTCCCTGTTAAAACCGGCGAGATCAAATTCATTGGTATGCTGAATGCCCGGCGGAAGATCTTCTCTCGTCGTACATAAAGCGCTGCATTGTCCGCAGTAATGGCATTCATCGAGGTGAAGCACCATCTTCCTCGTAGCCTTATCTTTTGTGACCGTATCACGGACCTCTATCGCCCTGGCCGGACAGACGAGCGCGCAGGCCCCGCATGCGATACACCCCTCATTGGAGTATTCCGGTTTCCCACGGAACCTCTTTGCGGGTTTGTGCGGTTTCTTCGGATAGTTATCCGTATACGGTCCCGTTATGACCGCCTTTACCGCCTCTATCAATTCCCTGATCTTCGGATATCTCATAAATTTATCCCAACAACTTAACTATGCTCGAAGAGTGCCTCGCCAGATTTCCCGTGAAATCGAGCATATCAAAGAACATATTGGCGGCTATCGGCGTGCATAGGCCTTTTATGACCCTGCCAGTATGTTCGTTCCTATAACGCTCTACAAGATCCTTTACATGGAACCCGTTATCTATAACTTTTTCTTTTAAGGACGCGTCCTGCTTACTCAGAAAGTCTTTCACCATTTCAACGGATCTTCTCATGGCATCATACGTCTCATTGAACTGCTCGACGCCAAGATCGCTGAAGAGGAGTTTTTCGTGTACCTTTATCTCTATACGCTCCACAAGGTTCGCGGCCTCGTCCCCCATCCTCTCGAGCATCTCCACCACCTGCTGGTATATGATCAGGACCCTCTTCTCTTTCTCATCTTTTGACGCGGCGGCCAAGGCCAATATATCGCCCGTAATGGACTTCTCCATCTGGTTGATATCGCTCTCTTCTTTCATCGCCGTAGCCAATGGTTCGAGCTTATTTTCCATGAACCCTTTTTTTATCAGGTTTATCATGCTGCAAACTTTATCGGCCATAGACAGAGTCTTATTCTTTATCTCATCTATCTTCATGGAGCCCTCACTTTATGTTCTTCATGTCCTTATGGTACTCGTCGACAACTGTGCCGCTGAACGGTTTTATACCCGATCTGTAAGCGCTTCTCGCAAGGGCATGCGCGGATATAGGCGCTGTCAATATTATGAATCCCATGCAGAGCAGCGCTTTTATGCCCGTGGCGGAGAACCCTTTGAAAAATACCACCCCGAGAAGCATACCGCACGTCCCGAGCGTGATACACTTCGCCGATGCCTGGAGCCTCGTATAGACATCCGGGAAACGGATGAGCCCTATGCACCCGAAGAAGTCGAACAATAATCCTATACCGATCAGTCCTGCGCCTATAATCTCATTCATCGAAATCTTTTCCTTCCAGATATTTTGATATGGCCATGATGCCGATAAAACTCTGTAAAGCCCAGGCGATACCGATATCGATATACCAATCCCTGCCGGTAGGCAGGCTAAGAAGAGCGCAGAATCCGACGATGAGGGTCCCGAGCATATCTATGGCGACCGCCCTGTCGGGAGCGGTAGGCCCTCTCATCACTCTATAAAGACAAAGAATAGCCGATATTAAAAGCCACAGGAACGCGCGGCTGAGAAAATTGGACTGCCATCTCAGCATAGAAGGAAGCGGATAGAATAATATTACCGCCAGAAGCGCAATGATCGCCAGAAGGCCTGTAAGCCAACGCATTCTTTTACTCATCTAATCGAATATCCTCTTTAATATATTCTCGAACTTATTTACTATATCAAGCTTCATGGACGAGGTATCATACCCCTCTTTGACATATATCCAGTGGACATACATGACGCCTTCATTTTTATCTATATCCACGCAGGTCGTTCCCGGCGTAAGCGTTATCGAATTGGCCAGAAAAGTTAAGCCCCCATTCGATCTCAAATGGATCTTTACCTTTATCGTGCCCGGCCTTATCGGCAGGTCCGGATGGAGAACCCTATACGCAACGTCTATGTTCGCTTTAAGACATTCCCACGCGAAGACCACCATATAATAGATGAACCAGAGATAACGCATAGGATTTCTGAAAGGCCGGAGCCTCTTTATGAGCATCTCGCGTGTCATGAGCGCTACGAATATGGAAGCCGGCACGCCTATGATAATATGCCTGGCATCTGCCGGCCAGGCAAATAGCGTCCATACGATGAACCATAAGACCGTCAAAAAGATGATCGATATCATTTAAATGCACCCATTATGTTGCCTGCGTAATCTTTCCCGCTGGATAGTATTGCCACCGCGTCTTTGAGCAGAACGTTCGCCGGATTGGGCAATAGCATTGCGACGGACACTATCGATAAACATGCCAGTATCACCACTGGCGCTGCCATGGCGAATGATATTCTTTTACCTGCGGCCACGTTAAGATCCCGTCTCCCCCGCCCGAATAGTACCGGGCTCAATGCCTTAAAGTAATAAGCCAATGTCAGGACGCTGGCCAGGATGGCTATGAAAGCCAGGACCGGATGGCCTGCCTGCAGGCATGCCAATATTATGATGAGCTTACTCCAGAATCCTCCCAGCGGCGGCATTCCGCAGATCGAAAAAGCTCCTACTAGACCGGTATAACCTACGACGGGTGATGTCGACAGGACGCCGGACATTTTATTCATATCCCTTGTACCCGTCATGCGCTCTATCGAACCGGAATTCAGGAAGAGCAGTGACTTCGCCAAGCTGTGATTGAATAGATGAAAGAGCGCGCCCAGTAATGAGAGCGGTGTAGCTATTGCCAGCCCCAGAGCTATATAACCTATCTGGCTTATGCTGGAATACGCGAATAATCTTTTTATATCCGATTGCCCGAACGCCAGCACGCTTCCGGCAAGCATCGATATTACAGCAAGGGCGATCAGTATCGAGGATATTGCCGGAGTCATCCCGAATATATTGAATAATATCCTTGTAAGCGCATATATGCCGAGAACCTTTATCGATACCCCGGAAAGCATCGCCGACACGGGCGCCGGAGCCGATGAATGAGCGTAAGGAAGCCATGCATGGAACGGGACTAGTGCCGCTTTAAGCCCGAACCCCATGATGAACAATACGCTGACGAACTGCATGACCCTCGCCGGTTCTTTAGCGGCAAGCACTGAGGCCATGTCCGCCATATTCAGCGTCGATGTATAACTGTAAAGGAATGCTATGCCGAGCAGTATGAATGCCGAGGCCACGATACCCATGACGGCATATTTGAAAGCTGCTTCAAGCTCATCCGGGCCTGTCCCGAAAGCCACCAGGCAATACCCGGAAATGGCCGCTATCTCCAGAAGCACATACATGTTGAATATATCTCCCGCTATCAAAACGCCGTTTATGCCGCTAAGCATCAGCATAAAGAGCGAATAGAATTTCCATGTATCGGTGAACTTTTTTACATAATCTATCGCATATACTGCCGCCATGAACGCCACAATGTTCACGGTAACGAGCATGAAAGCCGATAACCCGTCAACGACCATAGGTATCCCGGCCGGCGGCGCCCAGTTCCCCACCTTATATACCAGGACCTTATGCGTTATCACGGACGACGCAATGAGGAAAGATACCGCTAAGAGCAGGAACGTGGCGGCCCCTGACAATATTTCACCGGCCAGCTTTATCTTCTTCCCTACCAGCGGGATCAGGAAAGCTGCTGTGAGCGGTATCACGACTACATATGGCACAAGCTGCATCGTTATCCTTTTAGTTTATTGATCTTTGTTATATCGAACGTACCGTATCTCTCATATATCCGTATGCCCATCGCTATCAGCACAAGAGTCGCCGATAGCCCTATGACTATGGACGTCAATACAACGGCCTGCGGCAGAGGATCGACCATGTGGCCTATCAACTGGTCAGTAGCGGATATGGGAGAACGCGCCTGGGTCCGGTAACCGACCAGGATGAAGAACAGGTTCACCGCGTATTCCAGGATGCCTATACCTATGATGATCTTTATGATGTTCCTCTTCCGGAGAACACAATAAAGTCCTATCGAAAAAAGTACCAGACATAAAATATATGTTATCATCTTTATACCCTCTTACTCTGAGTCCCTGTCCCCTTTGGATACGAGCACAAGCGCTACAAATATGGCGAAAAGCCCCCCGCCCACTACGATCATCTCGCAGAACGGTATCGTCGTTTCATTGTTGAATATTGAGCACGGCACCGTTTTCGAAAAAAATAGATTCAATGGTATGCACCATCCCGTAAAGTTCAGCATTATTATGTACAAAAAAGCCAGCGCTCCAAGGCTTATCGAAAGGCGCAGCACATACGCGCGTAAACGTTTCAACGCGACCTCTTTACCGAAAGCGAGCATGATATGTATGAACGATAGCGCCACTATGACCCCCCCGGCAAAGCCTCCGCCGGGCGAAACGTGTCCGCAGAAAGTTATATATATGCCGTACAGAAGTATGAACCCGAGAGTGAGGCGGGTCACCGTCTTTACGAGAAATGTCATGCCTCTATTGCTTCTTCTCTCCATGGTCAACCTTTGATATCCTTTTTATGCCCTATGCCCCGGGCGATAGCCAGTACGCCTATTATTGCGGCAAATAATACCGTCGCCTCTCCCAGTGTATCGTAAGAGCGGAAGTTGAGCGTTATATCGGAAATAACATTCCTGGCTTCCTCAGGCACGCCTTTCGGCAAATATGCGCTCGACACTTTCATCATGGCGTTCCCGAACTGAGGAAGGTTCTTGAGTGAAAAATAGGCAACGGTAAGGAATACTATTACGAACGATAATGTCGAGACCGTATTAAATACCCACCTGCCGGACGTACTGAAAGGTATATCTTTCCTTATGGTGCCGCGTACCAGGATGATGAGGCTCAATATCTCGACGACAAGCTGCATTATGGCCAGGTCCGGAGCCTTTAGAAGGAGGAACGCTATGGAAAGGCCTATACCCGCCGCCCCAATGGCTATGACGCTCGAAAGGAGGTCCTTCACGTGGACCGCTATTATCGCGGCGGCGATCATGAATATCAATATTAAGTTTATCTCTATCATATCTTCTTACCTTAAGAACAGGATCAGGAACATCGCTATCATTCCGAGAAGGCACCATACCATATAAGTAGGCAGGATGCCGTTGTGAAGCCCCTGAAGCATCCTGGTGCAGACGGTCATGGACCTCTGTGCTATTGTGTAAATATCGAGCTCTTTGGCCTCTTCTTTCCTGTATAGAATATCGACGGCTTTTATCTCCTTCATCGTATCATAAAATTCCACTCCGGATATCCTGTCAAGCTGATCCGGGTCCCCTCCTCCGATGAACGTCGGTACCGTACGAAAACCTCCGCGCCTGAATAAAAGGTATATGAACGCTCCGGCCGTCACTCCGACTATTATAAGGATCGTGGCAAATATGGAGCCCCACGTCCCTATATATGCTATTGGAGTTTTTACGGATGGGAGTATTAGCATCGGCAGCGGCAGTTTGAAGGCGAATACGCCGAATACGATACAGGTGGCCGCAAGAAAGACTACCGGTAATATCATTGCGCCCGGCGCCTCTTTTACGTTCTCAAGATCTTTAGAAGGGCGTCCTAAAAATATGGCATGCAGCAGTTTCATGAAGCCCGCCATCGTAAGGGCGCTGCCGAACATGGCGCTTACGAGCCAGATGATCCAGAGAGGGTCTTTCGCGCTCGCCGTCTCTATTATGCCCTGATAGACCATCCATTTTGAAACGAACCCGTTGAACGGCGGAATGCCCGATATAGATAAGGATGCCGTCAGGAAACAGGCGAATGTGACCGGCATATATTTTCCCAGGCCGCCCAGCTTCGACATATCCATCGTAGAGGTGCGCTTCTCGACATTTCCCGCGCTCAAGAATAGGCAGGATTTATATACCGCATGATTCAGTGTGTGGAAGAGCGCTCCTGCGATGCCGATAGGATTGCCCGTACCTATACCTATGACGATGTACCCTACCTGAGATACGGCGCAATACCCCAGCATCCTCTTTACATCGCGCTGGAATAACGCAAGTACGGTGGCGAACATTATTGTGACCGACCCGGCTATGAGTAATACGAGGTTCGATATATTATTCATGACGAACATATCCAGAGAAACTCTCGCCAGCAGATATATACCCAAAAGTTTGTCGAGCGACGCCGGCAGATATGCCGTAACGGGTGTAGGCGCGGATTCCGCAACGTCGGGCAGCCATGAATGGAACGGCATTGCGCCGGCCTTCGCAAAAGCGGCCGATACTATCGATAGGAACGCGATATAAGGAAGCGGCCCGTTAAATTCAACATTGATCTTATCTATGGAAAAGGTCCCGCCTATCGCCCATATTATGCCTATCCCGAATAATAAAAGAGAGTCTGTCCCGCCGACTATTACAAGGGCCTTCTTCGCCGCCTCGGAAGAGTCATTGCGCCCCTGCAGGTTGACCATAAGGTATAATGTGATCGCGAGCAATCCCCAGAAGACGAGGAGCGCTATGAAGTTATTGGATAGCGCCACTCCAAAAGAACCACCCAGCGTCATCAGCACATAACCGAAATATTTCCCTATATCTTTCGCTACATAACTGAGCGAGTATATCGTTACGAGGAATGCGAATAGAGAGATGCCCAGACTTATAAAACCCGACAGATTATCGACTAGGAATAGCGGTGAAGCGTTGTCGGGCCAATGTGCGGGCTTCATCATGAAGAGACGCACAGCGCCTGCCAGAGCCGCAGATGTGACGACGAGCGCCAGTGCCTTTGCAGCCACTTTAAGCCTATCAGGCAAAAAGAGGCATATAGCTCCGGCTATTATTGGCACGCCTATCAAGGACAGGAACAGATTTACATGCATGATCTATTTTACTCCGAGCCTTTCCTTTATCAGTCTTGTCTTCTCCTGCGACATCTTTATCAGGTCGGACATCTTATGAAGTTCTTTATCCCCTGTATCCACTATGAGCATACGTT
>JBAYFK010000041.1:0-9841 GCA_041667225.1 Candidatus Omnitrophota bacterium | reverse complement strand
AGCATGATAGCGTCGGTGCCGGCGTCGTATCCTATGATATAAGGTACCGATTCTATAAGGGCGTACTTACCGTCGGCTGAAGAGATGTACGGAGTACCGCTCGATGTATAGAATATGAACGTGCCGTCGTTCTTTCTCAGCGCGTAATATGAACCGACTGAGTAAACGTTCACTGTGGCAGGCGCCAGGTCGTACCACATATCTATATCCCTGCCGTCCACTACACCATCCCTCGTGATATCGGCGGCGAGATTCGTCTGGCGGTCGACCATGCTGATCGCTTTCAAGGTGATCTCGGACGGATGGTCCGGAAGCGTCCTGTTGTTCCAGACTATCTTGACCTTATGCGTCCCCTTCGTGATATCAAAAATAGCGCTCTCGGATGTATCTCCGGAGGCTATCCTGATGTCCTTGGACTTAGTATCGTCAATGGTCACCGTTAAGTTGGCTATATAACCGGCTGCCGCGAATGCCGCGATCTCAAGCCCTACGTCAAAATATCCGTCCTTGGATACGTCCACCGTATATTCTAGATAGTCACCGTTGGCAGTACCAGTCATCCTGATGCCGGACGCGCTGTAGCGGAAGCCGCTCCCCCATTTCCCTGTAAATTCCCCGGCACCGATCGAAAGATTGGCATTGCCGCATTCTTCCACTATCAATTCGAGGTCTTTTACATCTACTATACCGTCGTTATCCACATCCTGAGAAAGCAGTTCTGAGAAGATGATCTTGCCAGTCTCGTCCCTTTCGATCATGAGCTTATCCTGGGTGGCCGTCGCGACAACGCCATCTGCCCCTGAAGATGATACTACGCCGTAATTCTGGTCAAAGAGGGTGAATGTTCCGTCATAATTGCCGCGTACATAATAGGTGGAGCCGGCGAACTGGATCCTTTCAAGGTCGGCTGTAGACATGCGTTCGGCGCGGAAAGCGTTTACATCGAGCGAATCCGCCTTACCGTCTACTACAAGGTCAAGGCGTGTATCGAAGATGCGGACATCGCCGAGAAGCAGGTTCGTATCCTCCATTGCGTTCGTCCATTCGAACTCAACCGTATGGGTGCCTTCCAGCATATAGATGCCGGCATACCCGTATTTGTAATCCATGCCGTTGCGTTCGACCGATATCGTCTGTACAAGGCGCTCTCCGTCGAGGTATACGGCGATCTCATAATTGCCGCCCGATGACCCGAGAGCGTTCATTATATCAAGGCCCACATCATACTTGCCGGTCTCAGTGATCGATACCTGGTAGCCTATCCTGGAGTTTATATCGCTGGCCAGCATGGCGTCGCCCTGTCTCGTCCACTTATCTCCGAAACTGGACGCTTCTGAGGCATTTATCGGGGTAGACTGGTCCGTGAATATCCTTTCGAACAGGATGCCGTCTTTCCAGCTTACCGTTCCGTCACGATTTACGTCCGACGCCTTGAGCTCAGCTATATATATGTCGGTCGAGAATTCAGGCACATAGATGCAATAATCGGTGGTACCTATAGTGATGAGCTTCCCGTCCCTGTCCGAATCGGACCGGGTAATGGCTCCCGTAGACGGATCGACCACAAGCACAGTGTAAGTCCCGTTCTCATTGCGCATCGCATAGGACTCTGTCGTATAACCGCTTAAGATGATGGTGCGAACGTTACGGTCGGTCGCGAACTGTCTTCTAAAGACATCGTAATCCTGCGCATCCGCGAAACCGTCATTGTTTATATCCCCTCTCCTGTCGGCTATCCTCAGGAACGCTTCTTTCACCTCGATCTTATCGGTCGTGCCTATCGCTACCTTGACGAAGTGCCTTCCGATGATATTCTCGCCTTCTCCGAAAGCATCCTTGTCGATCTTCAGATAAACTGTTGTATAACCGGCGGAAGGCATCAAAGTGATCGTACCGGCCTTCACCGCGCGCCCGTCTACGAATATATCGATCTCGTGCTGGTATCCGGCGGGAAGGTTCGTATAAGAACCGAGCGATCTAAGGTCAAAACCGACTTCGTAGCCGCTGTCACATATTTCCCTGATATCGAATGAGTAGACCGCTTCGCCGACGCCGCCCGAATCCTTCACCATGCTGTTCCCGGACCGGGTGATAGCGCCGGTCGTCTCGGTTTCAACATAATTGGCTCCGACTTTCCTGATCGGAGGATTGACGGCGCGGCTGGCCATATAGCCCCAATCCCATATATCTATATTGCCGTCCGGCCCCTGTCCAGCCTGGGCGCCTATGACGTCCCCGGCCAGTTTCTCAACGAGCCTGATCTCTCCGTTAAGGTCATTCAGTATGATGTACTTTTTACCGGCGACCTCGATGATATTGGATCCGAGTTCATTTGACTTGCCGTTGATCGTATAGGTATCCGTGTCTTTATTGTAGCGGACATTGTAGAGCGTATCGCCGATCTTAAGGACCTGGTTCCATAAGGTAGATGATATCTCGGAACCATTCTCATAAGCCGCCTTATCCTTTTCATCAACCCGGCCGTCGCCGTTTACATCGCATCTGCGGTACTGGGCATAAGCCGTTATCGCCTGTTTGAACTCATCCACGTCGGTAGAATCTATCTTTCCGTCCTGGGTAAGGTCGAGCTGAGAATCGTATTTTTCCGTATTTATATAGGCGTCTTTCACTTCGAGCGACGTAGCGATTATCTCGTACGCATCCAGATGCGTCATACCGTTCTCGTAAGTCTGTTCATAGAGGACGCCGTCGCGGTCGAGATCCACCTTCTTCTCGGCTGCATTGACCCATTCGAATTCGACATTAAAGGTGCCCGGAGCGTCGCGGTAGATCTTTATGGAGCTGTCGTTATACTGGCTTGTGCTGCCGCGGATCTCTATAAGGTTCTCGCTGCCGTCCGCATTGAGCACGGTCACACCGTTTATCTTGACCCTGAACTTATAGAGCCCTGACTCCGGAACGCTTATAGCGGAAGTGGCCCTGGCAGAAAGTCCTACATAATAGTACCCTCTCTGCGAAACGGTCATGTTGTAGCCCATCCTGTAGTCGCCGTTATCCACGTACTCTGTTACGAGGCTATTGTCCGCCCTCTTCGTTACCGAGGTCCCGTTCAGCACGCTATTGCCGTTACGCATGTTATATGAACCGATCGCCGCTTTGATCAATGCTTCGTCCTCAGCGGTACGGAATCCGTCGCCGTTGACATCGCCCTCTTTCAGGAGCACAGCCAGATGCCTTAGGGCTGCTAGATCGGCAGTATCGGGGAGGCTGCCGCCAGACAGATCGATGTCGCGCGATATGTCTCCGCTGTCAGGAGATACTATTTCATACGCTCTTGAAAGGACCTCATAATCGTCGAAATTGATGACGCCGTCTTTGTTGACATCGGCTTTTGCCACAGACGCGTCGTTAAGTTTATTTACGAAGAGCAGGTTATCTATGGCCTTCTGTACAAGATATTCGTCATAATATCCGAGCACTCCCTTATCCGCGTCGCTCCTGTTGACATCGTAATCGTGGAAGTGGAACGGATCGAGGCCTTCCGGCAGGTCGAGAAGATCGAATACACCGTCCTGGTTCTTATCGATGGCCTCGAAGAGCTCGAGCGTCATCTCCATATCGGCCATGAGCCCTGTGATCAGCCAATCTTTATTATGCGACTCGTCGAGCGCTTCCTTAAGTTCCGCGAGCTTACTCCAATCCTGCGGCGCCCCTTCTGCGCTCGTGAAGGCGCGGACGATCTCATCGCCATTGACATCTATCGAGCGGACCTTCTGTAGTATATCTATATCGGTCGCATCTATTTCATTATCGCCGTTCAGGTCGGCGAACTCTATAAGCTCTCTTTCCCGCTCATAACGGAATATGGACTCCATCTTCTGAACATCCAGGTCATCAAACTGTTCGTCACCATTGATATCCTTTACCGTACCTATCGCGTCATCAAGAAGGGCATAGTCCGCCATATCGACGTCGCCGTCCTTGTCGAGATCGAAGCCTGTCGAATAGACGCCAACCTGCTTCTTCATGGCCAGGAGGTCCCACATATCGACTTTTGTGTCATTATTCAGGTCTACCATATAGCCAACCAGGTCATGGTACAGCTCTATATCGGCGTTCTCGAATATGCCGTTCTCGTCTATATCCATGCGCTCGGTCTCTTGCGGCGTAGTGGCCATATGGGTTATATCGAATATACCGTTCATGAGTTCGAGGTCTGAAGGCTTGTTGCTCAATCTGTCTATGGAGAAGACTCCGTCGCCGTTCAGGTCGCGCCTGTCCTGGAGAGCCTGGATGATACCGTCGACCGTAACGCTCAACGCGCCGGATCTGTAACTATCCGAAATATATTTATCTTTGAAGTCCGTCTTCATCATGTAGACTTCTTTGACGGCGCCGTCTTTGACATTGATGTTCATATAGCCGCCGTCCACTATCATCGTATGCAGAGTATAAGAGCCGTCGGCCTCCATCGTCTTATCGCGGAACTCGACGTTATGGATCACCACTGGCCTCCTGTCAGACTCTATGTACCAGGCGCCTGCTATATTACCGGTAGACGGGTTAAAGACTACCTTGGTCTGTGTGCCGTCAGCGTGTGTCACTACATTGATCAGGCCGCTTACCGTGGTATTGCCGGCGGTCGCTATGGTCGTAAAGGTGCCGTCCTTGTTGAAGTCCCTTAATACGGGGTTGGTATCCTTCATCTCCGTCACGTATGAAAGGATCGATGCTACGAAGGCGCTCCTGTCGGCAGGATCCCATATAGCGAAGTCCGCGAGGTCGAGATCCTTGAAGCTCGTGTCGAACCTGACCATCTCCATGCCTTCCTTATTAATGGCCAGGAAGTTATAAAGCGTGTCGCTCTTGACCAGCCTGTCGCGGTCTTTGAAGTTGACGACTCCGTCCCTTGTAAGATCGGCATACCTGAGCAGGAACTCGAAGTCCTTGAATGTGAACGCGCTGTCGCCAAGAGCCGTTGTATAATCACCGCTTGAATCTTTGGCGGCAAGGGCGTTGAGGCGCAGAAGTGCATCGGCGCTGTTCAGCCCGAGAGCTTCCTTAATATAACCTTCGGCGTTAGCGTCATCTGTGAGGGTCACGAGTCTCGTCACTATGTCGACGTCGCCGGCATTTACAGCGCCGTCCCTGTTCACGTCTCCGGCAAAATTGTTCGTCCCCGGATTGCGTACGCAATAGTTGCTCGCTATGCTCAGTTTGCGCAGGTCGTCGAAATCGTATTTTCCGTCCGGTACATCGCCCGCGCCGGTAAGATCGGCCATTCCTTCGCTCAGGAGCGAGAAGAGCAGCCTATCCGTCCCGTTTACCCTCAGGGTGCCGTCGATATTACGCGTCTGTGACAGCGTATCGAGCTTCTGTATGAGAGTAAGTTCGACGCCTTTGGTGTCCTGCGTCAAAGAATCGAACGGGGTGATCTTCGATATTGCTATATTCTTGAACGCGGCGGTTGAACTGCTGCCTGTAAAGAGTTCGAGTATTCCCTTGTCCCCGTACTGGTATGTACCATCGATAGCGTTCAGGATCTTCTTGCCATTGACGAATACTTCTATATGGTCTCCTATAACCTTTACATCAAGATTATAGAACTGGTCTCTCATTATAGGCATCTCGTCATAGGCCAGGACAGTCTCCACCTTTTGCCAGTGGATCGGATCCGGGTCGCCATTGGTGATCGTCTCGACCTTCGTCAGATATATCCTGCCGTCAGCGGGCTTGAGCCTGACTTCAAGGTAGTTCTTGCGGTCTGCGTCGCTTCTCAGTATGACACCGGCTGTATTATTCGGCAGTTCTACGCCTCCCTGCGGCGGCGTTACCTGATCATCTATAGTCGTGTAAGTTCCTGTAAGCTTGATATCCGCATGCACTTCAAAATCTGCCAGCTCTGCGCCTTGAAGCGTCTTATAAGCTTCACTTGAGGAAGCGTCATTCTGGATCATCTGGCCGCGGTAGAATTCCCAAGTCCCGCCGTCCGTAGCCCATACAGGTTCGACCGATTCGCTCATAGCCAGGCCGGGCTTATACAAATACCTCTCGGCCTTAAAGTCATCGAACATCGCTTCGGTCTTCTTGCCGGTAAAGAGCCCTATCTTGCCGCCTAAAAGCGGATCTCTGTCATTGTAATCGATCACGTTCTCATTGTTGATCCTTACCTTAATAGTGCCTTCGATTATCCTTATATCAAAATTGGCGTCGTTGTTGGCAGCCAGGCCGATGTCCGATGACGCAAGCTCCGTATAGGTGATCACTTCGTCGAGGCCGGTTCCGGTCACTATCTTCTTCTCTAGACGGACCCTTGCCTGACCGACGCCGATCTTATCGACCGATACCATATAACAATCTCCGTCATCCTGAACGCGCAGGAGAGCTCCCGCTTTCTTGCCTTCGCTGCCGGTGAGCTTCATGTTGAACGTCACAACACCGTCCTCAAGCGTCTTGTCAAGAAGAGCCGTCTGGATTATGTCGGCGCTCCACTCCTGCCTCATAACGCCGCCTGATATCTGCCAGCCGCCGAGCTTCTCCCAATCGAGATCTCTCAGCACATCTCCTTCACCATATGCGAATGTATCCTTGGCGATAGCTTGAGGAGCGCCTTCATAGTCTATTGATACGGGCTTGAGTATCTTTATTGCATTTAGTATCTCGGGCCACGTCTTGGAGACCGCAGGTAATATATCAAGGTCCCTGTCCCTTAACATGACTATGCGGTTGAACCACTCGTCTACCAGCGCCGTGTCATAAGCATCAAGCGTCCCGTCACCATTGAGGTCGAGCGTTTTCAATTGCACGTCGAGCGCGCTGTCAAGTACGCCGGGAGCGGAACGGATCTGGGAAACATCTTCATACTCGATAGCGAGCCTAAAGGTGAGCATACGTATGAGCCAATTCCTGTCGCCGTTATCGAACGTGCCGTTACCGTCTATATCTATGGCGTTGGAGATCGCCTCCTGCAGGATCTCTACATCCTTGGCGTCTATCTTGCCGTCTTTCGACCAGGTCGTGCCGTTCGCGGTAAGGTCGGCAAGCGAGATCGTGCCGCCGAATCCGCCGATATCGACACTCAGCACTTCATCCGAGTATATGGAATCGAATATCCCCTGCAGGCTCTCTATATCAGACCTGTCGACGACTCCGTCGGCGTTAATATCGCTCGAGGCATAGAAGCTGTTCACTTCTGCGAGCAGTTTAATATCGCTGAAATCTATTATACCGTCGCCGTTTATATCGCTGACGGCCTTCTCTTCGCGGGAAACGTTCTGCTGATAGAATAGTTCGTACAGTCCGGATTTGAGCAGGGCTATGTCCTGAGGGTCGATCCTGCCGTCGCCGTTCAGGTCCGCGTCACCGGCTGATTCTATGAACGGATCCTGCCCTTCGGCGGTAGTATCGATATTGGAAACATCGGTCTCGTTCATAATGCCGTCGTTATTGGTATCGTGGTCATAGGTTCCCGGTGTGGTCTGTTTAAGCATGATGCTGTATGCCTCTTCAACCAGGGCGGTATCTCTGTGATCCGTCACGCCGTCACCGTTCACGTCGGTCGTATACTGTCCGGGAAGGATGAGGCTCACGGCATCGCTGCGGTTCTTGATGGTCGTAACGATAGTAACATCTTCCTGATCAACAATACCATCGCGGTTAAAGTCGGCTATAGAATCGACGAACGCCTCTTCTACCTGGAACTTGCGGTCCTTGTCCTCGGCGTCATAGAGAGCCACAAATCTCACGAAATGCATTCCGGCTGCCAGATCGAGTTCGAGCGAGCCTCTCTCGAAATACGCCATATTCGGATCCACTGAGAATTCACCCTTGAGCTGGCCGTCAACGAAGACATTGAATCTGTAAGGCTTTGCAAAGGCTGTCGTATCATAATTACGCACATTCAGGCCTACATAATATTTCCCGGCTTTAGCGAGGTTACAATCATAGGTAAGGACAGCGGAGTCCATCTTTGCCACAACGGTCAGTCCGGCGGTCTTGACATCGGCCCCTTCAAGGTTATACGCCTGGTATCCGTCCTTTATAACGGATGTCACGCCGCGTGTCGAGTAATCGGCTACGACGTCTATATCCGCCTGAGTAATAGAGCCTGTATTCCCGTCGAGGCTCCTGACCCTGGCGGCATAAGCGACATCCCTTACGGCCTGCACATCCTCTTCCGTATATCCGTTGGCGCCGTTAATATTGATGAACATATTGGCTATGGCCGTATCCTTACTATCCACTTCTTCGTCGCCGTTCAGGTCCGAAGCCGCCAGCAGTTCCGCGGTAAAGGCTATCCTGCTATATATACGTTTTATCGTTTCAATGATTACATCGAGGTCGTTGCGGTCTACATAACCGTCTCCGTTCATATCGGTCTCGAGATACCGGCCGGCATTATTGATGAATATCGTGATATCATTCGCGTCTACAAAACCATCGCCGTCAAGGTCTGCGTCATCGAATTCCATCCGGTCTATCCCCACCCTGAAGAGCTGGTCAAGGTCGCCCCATACCATGCCGTAATCGGTGCCGGACTCATAGAGAGTGCCGAGTAGTTCGAGCGCCCTCTTCATATCACTTGAGTCTATCTTGCCGTCTCTTGGGGCATACGTCTTCGTCCTTGAATCGTATTCGCCGACAAGGTCCATCTTTATGATCTCGCTCGGTGATATCTTGCCGACATCATAGAGCATCGTTATTATAGAATTGAGTTTTACGAGGTCGCGGCTATTTACCTGGGTATCTTTATTTATATCCGCCGCTCCGTATATAGATATGACCATGCCGAGCGTCTCGACGTCTTCCTGGTCGATCCTGCCGTTCTTATTGATATCGGCGCGCTGCAGTAACTGGGCCTCACGCGCGGGATTCAGCGAGCCGTCCAGGTCTCTGGTCGCTTCCTGGAGAAGAAGCTGCGCCCTGGCGAGAGACTCTATCCTCTGGAAATCGGAATCATTGACTATGCCGTCGCCGTTCATATCGAGCTGCTGGTAACTCTCGACAATGTTAAGGATCCACGCTTTATCCTCAACACCGACCGTGCCGGAAGCGTCAAAATCCAGCTTCGTCACATATTCGACCGTCTGGCGCTGTACCTGATCGGCAAAAGCGGCCATGTCGCGGACAAGGTTAATATCGGTAGCGTTGAATATATTGTCATCGGAAAGGTCATAATTATCTATCAAGATCGTCTCAACACTGCCTCCAATGGTCTCTTTAAGAGCCTCTACTTTGCTTAACGAAGCCATTCTCTCTTTGTCTTCGCCCGCGAGGTTTATGATGGCCTTCAGGATGTCGTAATCGCGAGAAGTGACCCCGTCGGTTCCGTCAAGGTCAGTCGTAAGCAGCTTCTTATCGTGGATGAAATCGAGCTGCGTCTCACCCTGGACAATGGTATCGTCGAACGAGGCCTGGCATCCTTCGGTGAAGAGGGTGACGCCTCCGGCAAGTATAGGATTATCCGTATCATAGATGGATATCTTCGATACTCCGTCGAGCATGACCTCAAAATGATCTTCTTCCGCCAGAATAGCTATCTTGTACCACGCGTCCTTGGTCAGCTCGAAGCCGAGAGAGAAAGTATCTTCCTTTATCTTGACGCCGCCTCTATATTTCTGCAGCTTAAGGGCGTTATTGCTAAGTTCCGCCCGATAATAGGTACCGTATGACTCGTCTGCCCTGAATATGATGCCTGCCTTCTTGTAGAAACTGTTGAACTTGATATTGGCCTCAACATACACATCTGACCATGACGGATTATCTTTCACCCTCAGATAGCGCATACCGCTCGGGTCGCTCTGCACCATGGCATTATCAGCCACATTCCACGAATCCTGCAGGCCTTCCCATAAGAGAGACGGTTGAGCAAAACTGTCTT